>NZ_JBEYFC010000138.1:0-19606 GCF_040634175.1 Streptomyces sp. NPDC007162 | reverse complement strand
GGCTACGCCGATCAACTGCTGCCGTCGCTCTTCGACTCCAAGTCTGCGGCGTACCCCGGTACTCATGCGAACACCTTACGGCCGTGCGGGGCCGGGCAGGTCACGTCGGTTCCGGCTGGAGCTCCGGTCGTGGCACGGGCGCGGCCTTCGGGTCCCACTGGGTGACGGTCCGTACGAAGCCGTAGACCACCGAGGCCATCGCCAGCACGAGCAGCGGCCCGGACAACCACGGGTGCTCGGCCATCGGCAACGGCAGCCAGCGGTAGGCGACCAGCAGCGTGGCGAAGACCGTCGTGCCGTAGGCCACCAGCCGGATCCCCGCCGGGTCCCAGCCGCGGTCGAAGGTGCGCAGCGCCGCCTCGACCGTCAGCGCGAACACCACGCCGGCGACGAGGTCGGCGCCGTAGTGGTAGCCGAACCCCAGCGTCGCGGTGAGCGTGGCGACCAGCCAGAACGCGCCCGCCCAGCGCAGCGGCCGCGGGCCGCCGCGGGAGTGCACGAAGATCGTGACGGCCCAGGCCGTGTGCAGGCTGGGCATGCAGTTGCGCGGGGTGACCCCGTCGAAACCCATGGGGTGCGGGGGAGCCACCGGTGGCGGGGTGTGCGGCCACAGGTCGGCGACCTCGAAGTGCCCGCCCGGGGGCGGTGTCGCCTCCGACCACAGGCTGAGCGACGACCAGTGCTCGACGCCCGTGCCGTACGCGAAGACCGGTCCGACCACCGGGAAGATCATGTAGACGGCCGGTCCGAGGAGGCCGATCGCGAGGAACGTGCGCACCAGGTGGTGGCGCGGGAAGCGGCGTTCGGCCGCCACGTTCCGCAGCTGGTACAGCGCGACGACGACCGCGGCCACGGCGAGCTGGCTGTAGACGACTTCGAGGAGGTTGAAGCCGACCGCGCCGCTGGCCGTGACCAGCCGGCCCACCAGCCAGGAGGGGTTGCCCAGCGCGTGGTCGGCGGTCGCCACGTACTGGTCGAGCACCGTGTGCCGGGTCTTGGACGTGATGATCAGCCAGATGTCCCCGGTCTTGCGGCCGGTCACCAGCAGCAGCCCCAGCCCCACCCCCTTGAGCAGCAGGACGCGTTCCGGCCCGGTCCGGCGGGTCACGGCGAGGACCCCGATGCCCAGGATCACCCACAGCGCGCCGTTGCCGAAGGGATGGCCCTCGGTCACCTCGGTGCCGGACGCCCAGCGGACCGCCCAGAACACGAGGTCGATACTGATCGCGGCGCCCAGCGCGACGAACCGCTGCCGCCAGGTGAGCACCGTCATCGTCAACGCCATGCCGGCGTACAGCAGGAAGCCCGATTTGGGGGCGAACACCACTTCCCGGGCCTGGTTGGTGAGCGGCCCCCGCAGGCCGTGGCGGCGCGCGACGAACTCCAGCGTGATGAGGAATCCGAGGGCCACGACACCCGCCACGGCCCAGCGTCTCGCCGTGCCCGTGCTGTTCGTCCGCGAAGAAAACCGCTTCGTTATGTATCTCAATTTTCTGTCGCTGCCACCTTCCGGTCGCGATCCGTTCTCCCCCGGGCCGGGGACCAGCTTGCCCGAGAGGAAAAGACGACTGGACCGCGCCCCGGGTTGTTCCGGCCTGCCGCCCCGCCTCCTGCCGGACCGGCCGAGCCGTCCACATTGAAACCGTTCAATTGTGAACTGGGCGCGCCGGGAAAAGCGTTGCACGACGATTGACCCCCACCCCGCCCCGATCTACGGTACCCACGCCTCCCCTTTTTGAATCGATTCATTCTTCCGTGCAAGTTCCGTGCAAGTGAGGAGTCGTAGTGATCAGCAGGAGGAACATGCTCGTGACCGCGGCCGCCGCGGTCGTGGCGGCGGCTGTCGACGGCGGCTCGGCGACCGCCGAGCCCGGGTCCGGACCGGCGCGGGGTCGGGCGCGGGGCGCCGGACCGCGGGTGGCCGGGGCCGACGTGGAGTACGTCCGGAACCCTCTGGGCCTCGACGCCCGGCGCCCCCGGCTCAGCTGGCCGCTGGCCGCCGACGGGACGGCCGTGCGGCAGAGCGCCTACCAGGTCCGGGTCGCCACCAGCGCCCCGGCGCTGGCGCGTCCGGACGTCTGGGACAGCGGGAAGGTCATGTCCGCCGAGTCCGTGCTGGTGCCGTACGCCGGGCCCGAACTGCGGCCCCGCACCCGCTACCACTGGTCGGTGCGGGTGTGGGACGGGGACGGCCGGGTCTCCGACTGGAGCGAGCCCGCGTGGTGGGAGACCGGGCTCATGGACACCGGGCAGTGGACCGCCGACTGGATCTCCGCCCCCGCGAGCCTCACCGACGCGCCGTCCTTCGAGGGCGGCTCCTGGATCTGGTTCCCCGAGGGCGACCCGACGAGCGGCGTGCCGGCGGCGACCCGCTGGTTCCGCGGCCGGGCCACCCTGCCCGACGGGATCACGGCGGCGACGCTCGCCATCACCGCGGACAACGTGTACACCGCGTGCGTCAACGGCGTCGAGGTGGCCCACACCGACCTCGACACCGACAACGAGGACTGGCGCCGCCCGGCCGTCGTCGACGTACTGGACCAGGTGCGTGCGGGGGACAACGTTGTCGCGATCTCCGCGACCAACGCCACCGACGGTCCGGCGGGCCTGCTCGCCGTCCTCGTGGTCCGAACCGCCGCCGGTGAGCAGAAGGTGTTCACCGACGCCTCCTGGAAGACCACCGACCAGCAACCCGCCGACGGCTGGACCGGGCCGGACTTCGACGACGGCGGCTGGCAGGCCGTCAGGGTGGCGGCGGCCTGGGGCGACGGACCGTGGGGCCGGGTCGTCCCGGTGTCGTACGCCGCCACCCAGCTGCGGCACTCGTTCCGGCTGCCGCGCAAGAAGATCGCCCGCGCCCGGCTCTACGCCACGGCGCTCGGCCTGTACGAGGCCCACCTCAACGGCAGCCGGGTGGGCACCGACCAGCTGGCCCCCGGCTGGACCGACTACCGCACGCGGGTGCAGTACCAGACCTACGACGTCACCGAGTTGCTGAGACCGGGCGCCAACGCCCTCGGCGTCCACCTCGCCCCCGGCTGGTACGCGGGCAACGTGGGCATGTTCGGACCCGGTCAGTACGGCCCGCACCCCGCGCTCCTCGCCCAGCTGGAGGTCGAGTACGCGGACGGGACCAATGACCGCGTCACCTCCGGCACCGACTGGCGGGCCGCCGCCGGGCCGATCGTCGCCGCCGACCTGCTGAGCGGCGAGACGTACGACGCGCGCAGGGAGACCCCCGGCTGGACCTCGCCCGGCTTCGACGACGGGAGCTGGCTCGCCGTACGCGGCGAGGGCGACATCGGGCCCGGACTCGTCGTCGCCCAGGTGGACGGACCGGTCCGCGTGGAACGGGAGTTGACACCCAAGGCGGTGACCCGGCCCCAGCCCGGCGTCTTCGTCTTCGATCTGGGGCAGAACATGGTCGGCACGGTACGGCTGAGGGTCTCCGGTGCCGCGGGGACGACCGTGCGGCTGCGGCACGCCGAGGTGCTCAACCCCGACGGCACCGTCTACACCGCCAACCTGCGCAGCGCGGCGGCGACGGACACGTACACCCTCAAGGGCCACGGCGAGGAGGTCTACGAGCCCCGCTTCACCTCCCACGGGTTCCGGTACGTCGAGGTGACCGGGTTCCCCGGCACGCCCACCGCGAAGGCGGTCACCGGACGGGTCATGCACACGGACGCCCCCTTCACCCTCGACTTCGAGACCGACGTGCCGATGCTGAACCAGCTGCACCGCAACATCACCTGGGGGCAGCGCGGCAACTTCCTCTCCGTGCCCACCGACACCCCCGCGCGCGACGAACGGCTGGGCTGGACCGGCGACATCAACGTCTTCTCGCCGACCGCCGCCTACACGATGGAGTCGGCCCGGTTCCTGTCCAAGTGGCTCGTCGACCTACGGGACTCGCGGACCCCGGCGGGCGCCTTCACGGACGTGGCACCGGTGGTCGGCACCCTCGGCAGCGGCACGGCGGGGTGGGGCGACGCCGGTGTCACCGTCCCCTGGGCCCTCTACCAGGCCTACGGCGACCGGCAGGTCCTCACCGACGCCTGGCCGTCGGTGCGGGCCTGGCTCACGTACCTGGAGCAGCACAGCGACGGGCTGCTGCGGCCGGCCGAGGGCTACGGCGACTGGCTGAACGTCGACGACGACACCCCCAAGGACGTCATCGCCACCGCCTACTTCGCCCACGCCGCCGACCTCGCGGCCCGGATGGCCGGCGAACTCGGCGAGGACGCGGGGCCCTACACCGAGCTCTTCGGGCGGATACGCACGGCCTTCCAGAACGCCTACGTCACCTCCGACGGCCGGGTGCGGGGCGACACGCAGACGGCGTACGTCCTCGCGCTCTCCATGGACCTGTTGCCGGACGCGTCCCGGAAGGCGGCCGCCGACCGGCTGGTGGCGCTGATCGAGGGCCGGGACTGGCACCTGTCCACCGGGTTCCTCGGGACACCCCGGCTGCTGCCCGTCCTCACCGACACCGGCCACACGGACGTCGCCTACCGCCTGCTCCAGCAGCGTTCGTACCCCAGCTGGGGCTACCAGATCGACCGGGGCGCCACCACGATGTGGGAGCGCTGGGACTCGATCCGGCCCGACGGGAGCTTCCAGGACCCGGCCATGAACTCCTTCAACCACTACGCCTACGGCTCGGTGGGCGAGTGGATGTACACGAACATCGCCGGGATCGCGCCGGGCCGTCCCGGCTACCGCGAGATCGTCGTCCGCCCGCGTCCGGGCGGCGCGGTCACCTCCGCCCGCGCCACGTTCACCTCGGTGTACGGGCCGGTCTCCACCCGGTGGCGGTTGCGTTCCGGCCGCTTCACCCTGACCTGCGAGATGCCGCCGAACACGACCGCGGAGGTCTGGGTCCCGACGTCCGACCCGACGGCCGTCACCCACGACCACGGCACGTTCCTGCGCACGGACGACGGCTGCGCGGTGTTCCGGGTGGGCTCCGGCACCCACGACTTCACCACCTGACCACCCACCCCGACACCGGCGAGCCGCGCCCGAACCCGGACCTGACGCGTCCTCTGCCGGGTGGCTTCGCGTCCGGTTCCGGGGCCGGCGCGTGCTCTGCCGGGTGGGCCGCGTCCGGTTCCGGGGGCGGCGGGTGTTCTGGCGGTGGGGTCGCGTCTGGATCCCGGGCCGACCTGACCTCCGGCAGGTGGGCCGGGTCTCTGGATCCGGAGTCGGCGGGCCCTTCGGCGGGTGGGCGGTGCTGGGCGCTCTCCGGGTGTCCGCGCGGTGGGTGTGCGGTGCTCGGCGTCCTCGTGGACGTCCGCTGTCATGGGTGCGCCGGGCCCGGCGCGCTCGTGGGGACCTGCTGCCCGATCGGCGGCCCCGGCGAGCCGTGGAGGTCCGCTGTCCGATCGGCGGATCCGGGGGATAGTGGAGTCATGCCTCCCGCCGTCGGCGGTCCACGTGTGGTGATCGTGATGGGGGTGTCCGGGTCCGGTAAGTCCACCGTCGGCGCCGGGCTCGCGGAGCTGCTCGGTGTGCCGTTCCTGGAGGGGGACGACCTCCATCCCGCGGCCAACCTCGCCAAGATGGCGTCCGGACACCCGCTGGACGACGCCGACCGGCGGCCCTGGCTGGCGGCGATCGCGCGGTGGATCCGGGCCACCGCGGCGAGCGGACACGGCGGTGTCGCCTCCTGCTCCGCGCTCCGGCGCGCGTACCGCGACCGGTTCCGGCGCACGGGTGCGGACGTGTGGTTCCTGTACCTGCACCTCGACCGTGAGGAGGCCGTGGCACGCCTGGCCCGGCGCACGGGCCACTTCATGCCGCCGGAGCTGCTCGACTCCCAGTACGCCACGCTGGATCCGCTGCGCCCCGACGAACCGGGCGCCACCGTCGACGTCAACGACGCCAGGAGCCCGGCCGACGTCCTGGCGGCCGCCGTACGGGCGGTGCGGGGCGGGTCCGGGCCGACGAGCCGGGGCGGGAGCACCGGCTTACGCTGATCGAGGGGGTGCGTTCGGGTGACTCGCACGCCGGAAGGGGCGCCCCGATGGACGACTACCCGATGATCGAGAACCACGGGCTGATCGGCGACCTGCAGACCGCCGCGCTGGTGACCACCGAGGGAGCGGTCGACTGGTTCTGCTCGCCGCGGTTCGACGCGCCGAGCGTGTTCGGGTCGCTGCTCGACAAGGAGAACGGCGGCCACTGCACGGTCCGGCCGGCCCACCCGACCCATTCGACCAAGCAGTTGTACCTGCCGGACACGGCGATCCTGGTGACCCGGTTCATGACCGAGGTGGGCGCCGGCGAGGTGATCGACTTCATGCCGGTCACGGGTACCACGGCCACTTCCCGGCACCGGCTGGTCCGCCTGGTCCGCTGTGTCCGCGGCACCATGACCTTCGACGTGGAGGTGGCGCCGCGGTTCGACTACGGGCTGATGAAACACGAGGTGCACATCACCCCGCACGGGGCGGTGTTCGCCGCGGAGGACGGCACCGAGCTCACCGTGCACCCCATCCGGGAGCCGGCGGACGAGCGGCTGTCGGACCTGCTGACGCACCGGGACGCCGACCTCCAGGTCTCGCTGACCCTGCGGGCGGGCGAGCAGCGGGGTCTGGTCCTGGAGATGGGCGCCGACGGCCCGCCCAGGGAGATCCGCCGGGAGGAACACGAACGGCTCTTCGACGAGACGGCGGCGTTCTGGCGCACCTGGCTGGCGCAGTCCCGCTACACCGGGCGCTGGCGCGAGATGGTGGAGCGGTCCGCGATCACGCTGAAGCTCATGACCTTCGCCCCCAGCGGAGCCCTGGTGGCCGCCCCGACGGCGGCCCTCCCCGAGCAACTGGGCGGCGAGCGCAACTGGGACTACCGCTTCACCTGGATCCGGGACGCCTCGTTCTCCGTGTACGCCCTGCTGGGGCTGGGCTTCACGGAGGAGGCCAGGGCGTTCATCATCTGGCTGGGCGACCGGGTCAAGGAGCGGGCCGGCCGGCACGGGGACACGGGCCCGCTGAACATCATGTACAAGGTCGACGGCTCCTCCGACCTGACCGAGCAGATCCTCGACCACTGGGAGGGCTACGAGGGGTCCGCCCCGGTCCGGATCGGCAACGGCGCCGCCACCCAGCTCCAACTGGACATCTACGGCGAGGCGTTGGACAGCATCTACTTCGCGCACCGGCACGGCTTCACGCTCGGCCACGGCGGCTGGACCTCGCTGCGGACGGACCTGGAGTGGCTGGCCGACCACTGGGACCAGGCCGAGGAGGGGATCTGGGAGACCCGCGGCGGCCGCCAGGACTTCACGTACGGGCGGGTGATGTCCTGGGTGGCGTTCGACCGTGCGCTGCGCCTCGCCGCGGCGACGGGGTGGCCGTCCTCGCCCGGCCGCTGGCAGGCCGAACGGGACGCCGCCTACGAGCAGGTCATGGCCAAGGGCTGGAGCGAGAAACGGCAGGCCTTCGTGCAGCACTACGGCAGTGAGGTCCTGGACTCCTCGCTGCTGCGGATGGCGACGGTCGGCTTCATCACGCCCGGGGATCCGATGTGGTCGGCGACCCTGGACGCCATGGAGCAGGAACTGGTCAGCGACAGCCTGGTCTACCGGTACAACCCCAGTGCCTCGCCGGACGGCCTGCGCGGCTCGGAGGGCACCTTCTCGCTGTGCACGTTCATGTACGTCGACGCCCTGGCCCGGGCCGGCCGGACGAACCGGGCACGGCTGGTCTTCGAGAAGATGATGGGGTACGCGAACCACCTCGGGCTGTACTCCGAGGAGATCGACCCGACGGGCCGCCAACTCGGCAACTTCCCGCAGGCGTTCACCCACCTCGCGCTCATCGACTCGGCGATCACCCTCAACGAGGCCCTCGACCGGCGGTAGTCAGGCCCCGTCGCCGCGCCGCAGGTCGGCGTCGGTGAGGCCCTCCAGTTCGCCGTGGGTGTCGAGCCAGTACAGGAAGACGACCGCGGGGACCACGAGGACCACGGCGACCAGGGTGACCAGCCCCAGCCAGCGCAGGGTGGTGTGGGCGCCCGCGCCCTCGGCGACGGTCAGCGAGGTCGGGACGAGGTAGGGGCGCTGCGCCATGCCCCAGGCGATGATCGAGGAGGCGACCACACCGACCGCCGTGACCCGCGACCAGGCCCCCGAGGGGCGGGTCAGCAGCCGGACGGTGGCGAGCGTGGCCAGCGCCGCCACGATCACGAAGAAGAGGCCGACGCCGTGGGTCAGGCCGTGCCACACGTGGTGCGCGTCGCCGTGCGTGACGAACAGGGTGACGACGGCCAGTACGGCGACCGCGGCGAGAGCGGCGAAGGCCCGGCGGCGGAAGTAGCGGTCCAGGTCGGGCGCGGCGAAGCGGCGGGCGTCCGCGGCGAGGAAGACGGCGCCGAGGGTCGCCGTGGCGGCGACGGCCAGCAGGCCGAACAGCAGGGAGGTGGGGTTGGCCCAGGCGTCCGTGGACGCGGTCGTGGTGGCGGTCACCCGGCCCGAGGCCACCCCGCCGGCCGCGGCGCCCAGGAAGAACGGCGTCAGCAGCGAGGAGACGGCGAACACCGCCCCGTACAGGCGCCGCCCGGCCAGCCGCCGTACGGGCTTGCGCAGGGCGAAGCCGGCGCCGCGCAGCACGATGCCCACGGCGGCCAGCGCCAGCGGCAGCCACATGGTGGTGAACACCCGCTGGAAGAGGACCGGGAAACCCGTCCACATGATGACCAGGACGAAGATCAGCCAGACGTTGTTGACCTCCCAGACGGGCTCCATCGCGTGGTCGATCAGCCACCGCGGACGCTTGCCGCGCTCGGCGCCGCCCGCGGTCAGGTCCCAGAAGCCGGCACCGTAGTCGGTGCCCCCGCCGCAGGCGTAGGCGGCGATCGCGAGCAGCAGGACGACGGCGATCACCCCGGCGATCACAGCCGGCTCCCGGTGGCGCGCGGCCCGTACGGCGTGTCCGTCTCGGGTGTCTCGTGCTCCGGGGTCTCCTTCGGCGGCCGTGGGCCGCCCCGTTCGTCGGCGAGCCGCCAGCGGGAGCGCATCTTCAGGAGCACCGCGAGGAACGACCCGAAGACGAGGACGTACACGACGACGACCACCGCGAACATGATCCACAGGCTGGTGGAGCGGGTCGCCGTGACCGCCTCGGCGACCCGCATGTTCTGGTAGACGATCCAGGGCTGGCGGCCCACCTCGGTGGTGATCCAGCCGCATTCGACGGCGGCCACGGAGGCCACGCCCGCGCAGGCGGCGGCGCGGAAGAACCACGGGGAGACGGGCAGCCGGCGGCGCCGGAGCCACAGGACGCCGTACCAGAGCGCGAGCAGGAGCAGCAGGGAGCCGACCCCGACCATGGTGTCGAAGGCGAAGTGGGCGATGGTCGCCTGGGTGGCCGTCGGCCGGCCGCTCGCGGGGACCGAAGTCAGTCCGGTGACCTGGGTGTCCGGGCGGAAGCCGGCCAGGACGGAGTCGAGCTGCGGGATCCTGATGCCGCCGGAGATGGTGCCGTCCGGGTGGATCCGGCCGTACAGGTACTCCGGCTGGTGGGTGGCGGTCTTCCAGACGATCTCCATGCCGGCGAACTTCACCGGCTGCTTGTGGAAGACCTGCCGGGCGATGGAGTCGCCGAGGACGAACTGCACGGGCGTGCACACGGCGGCGAGGGTGAAGGGGACGGTGAAGCCGAGCCGGTGGTAGCGGTCCCGGCGGCCGCGCAGCCACCCGACGGCGTAGACACCGGCCACCACGTACCCCGCGGTCACGAACATGGCGAAGACGAAGTGCCAGTACTCCGGGCCGAACATGGGGGTGAAGACGGCCTTCCAGATCTTCACGTCGACCGGGTTGCCCGCGGAGTCGAGGGTGAAGCCGCGCGGGGTGTTCATCCAGGAGTTGGCGGCCAGGATGCCGAAGGCGCCGAGCAGGGCGACCAGCGGCAGCGGCAGGCCGAGCAGGAAGTGGGTCCTGGCGGGCAGCCGGCGCCAGCCGTAGAGGTAGATGGCGATGAGGACGGCCTCCAGGAAGAACGCCCACGCCTCGACGCCGAAGCCGATGCCGAAGACGTCGCCCCAGCGGCCCATCATGCCGGGCCACAGCAGCCCGAACTCGAAGGACAGCACCGTGCCGGTGACCACGCCGATGGCGAACTGCACCGCCATGACGGCCGACCACCGGCGGGCCAGCAGCAGGGCGGTGGCGTCGCCGCGGCGCAGGCCGTGGCCGTGCATGACGAGCGTGATCAGCGGCAGCGCCACCCCCAGGGGCACCAGGATGATGTGGGAGGCCAGGGTGAAGGCCATCATCGATCTGGCCGGCAGCGTCTGCGCCGGTACGTCCGCCACCAGCAGGACCGTGTGCATGTGTCGCCTCTCCGGGGACCGGCGCGCCGGTGTGAGGGGGTGGGTCAGCCGCCGGTGGCGAAGCCCGGGAAGAGGGTCATCCCGCCGTCGACGTAGAGGGTGGCGCCGACGACGTAGTCCATGAGGTCGGAGGCGAGGGCGACGGCCGCGTAGCCGATGTCCTCGGGGTCGCCGACCCGGTCGTAGGGGATCAGTTTCAGCAGGTCCTGCTGGGCCTGGGGGGTGTCCCAGGCGCTGCGGTTGATGGGGGTCCTGATGGCTCCGGGGGCGATCGCGTTGACGCGGATCTTCTTCGGGGCGAGCTCCTGGGCCAGCGTCTCCATCATCATCTGCACGCCGCCCTTGGAGGAGGCGTAGTTGACGTGCCCGGCCCACGGGATGATCTGGTGGACCGAGCTCATGCAGATGATCTTCCCGGCCGCCCGGGACACCTCGGGCACGACCCCGCGCCGCAGGAACTCCCTGGTCGCCTCCCGGGCGCAGAGGAACTGGCCGGTGAGGTTGACGTCCAGGACCTTCTGCCACTGGGCGAGGGTCATCTCGGTGAACGGCGCGTCCCGTTGGAGTCCGGCGTTGGCCACCAGGATGTCGATCGTGCCGAACTCCTGGACCATCCGGTCCGTCATGGCGACGACCTGCTGCTCGTCGGAGACGTCCGCCTCGTAGGCGGCCGCCTTGACCCCGAAGGCGGTGATCTCCTCGACCACCTTCTCGGCCTCGTCGGCGCCGGCCACGTAGTTGACGACGACATCGGCCCCGGCCCGGCCCAGGGCGATGGCCGTCGCCTTGCCGATCCCGGAGTTCGCGCCGGTGACCAGCGCCTTCTGGCCCTTCAGCAGGTGCGCGGGGATCACGCCCCGGGGTGCGCCCTCGGTGGAACTCACGATGTCCTGCTCCTCCACTGCGTGCCCGTCTCCGCCGGGCCCGTCGCCCGGCGGCCCGGGCCCTCAGACAAGCACCGGCGGGCGGTGGCGGCACGCCGTGGCGGACCGCGTTGCGCTGCCCGGCGGAGGATCTTCGCCCGGTCGGGGGCCGGGTGCCCGCGCGGACTCAGCCCAGTCGCTCCAGCAGGTGGTCGCCGACGCGCAGGGCGTTCGCGATGGCCGTCAGGGACGGGTTCACCGCGCCGATGCTCGGGAAGAAGCTGGTGTCCACGACGTAGAGGTTGTCCAGGTCGTGCGCCTTGCAGTCGACGTCCAGGGCCGAGGACGCCGGGTCGGTGCCGAACCGGACCGTGCCGGCCTGGTGGGCGGTGGCGCCGATCGGCATGCCCTTGTGCAGGTAGATGCTGCGGGACAGCAGGTGGTGCTCGTGCATGCCGAGGTGGCCGAGCATGTGCTGGAGCTTGTGCCGCAGCCGCTCCAGACCGGCGGTGTTGTTGCCCTCGTCGAGGGTGAGCCGGATCCGGCCGTCGTCCTCCAGGGTCACTCGGTTCTCCGGCTGCGGCAGGTCCTCGCCGCACAGCCAGAAGTCGACGGCGTGATGGGCCAGCACCTCGAACGGCAGGTCCGGCGCGACCGCCCCGGCCCAGCGCGGGGCCTCGCCGTGGATCTGGTCGGCGTCCGACTTGCCGAGCATCTGGATCCCGCCGAGCGGGTACTCCCAGTCGTCCGCGCCCAGGTACCAGTCGTGCAGCGCGAGGGTCTTCTGGAACCGGGTGTCGTTGGGTTCCTTCGAGACCGCCATCAGTGCCAGGTTGTTGTGGCGCATGTAGTGCCGGCCGACCACGTCGGAGCTGTTCGCCAGCCCGCGCGGATGCCGGTCGTTCGCCGAAGCCAGCAGCAGCGCCGCCGAGTTGACGGCCCCGCAGGCCACGACCACCACGTCGGCCGAGAACCGGGCCTCCCGCTCACCGGGGAGTTCGGCGACGACGGAGGTGACACTGCGACCGGTGGGGTCGGTCTCCAGGCGGGTCACCCGGGCGTTGGTGACCATGTCCACGTTCGGGTGCCGGAGCGCGGGCTCCACGCAGATCACCTGCGCGTCGGACTTGGCGCGCACCAGACAGGGGAAGCCGTCCACGCGGTCGCAGCGGATGCAGACGCTGGAGTGGGTGGCCCGGCCGTCCTCGTCCTGGGTGAGGTCGACCCCGATCGGCAGGTGGAAGGGGTGCAGGCCCTGCTTCTCCAGGTCCAGGCTCAGCTGCTCGATGCGCGGCTCGTGTTCGACCGGCGGGTAGGCGTACTGGGCGCTGCACGGCCCTTCCCAGGGGTCCTCGCCGTGCCGGCCGTGCACCAGGTAGAGGTGCTCGGCCTGGGTGTAGTACGGCTCCAGGTCGTCGTAACCGAGCGGCCAGGCCGGGGATATGCCGTCGTGGTGGCGGAGTTCGCCGAAGTCCTCGGGGCGCAGCCGGAACAGGGCCGCGCCGTAGAACTTGGTGTTCCCGCCGACGTAGTAGTTCACCTCGGGCGGGAACTCGTGGCCGTGCCGGTCCAGCCAGAACTCCGGGGCCCGGTACTTGGCCTTCACGAACACGGCGGTGGAGTCCCAGTTGTCGCGTTCGCGAGGCAGGTAGTCGCCGCGTTCGAGGATCAGCACCCGTTTCCCGGACGGGGCCAGGCGGTGGGCCAGGGTGCCGCCGCCGGCACCGGTGCCGATCACGATGACGTCGTACGGGGGCAGGGCGTCCATGGCAACCACCGTCCTTGTCTCGCCTGGTCCGCGGCCCGGCGCGGGGTCCCCCTGGTTCGAACGTACGCGCCGTGCGGGGGCGCGGCACCCGGAGCCGCGGCCGGTCAGAGCACGGCGATCGGGTTCACCGGGGAGCCGGTCGCCGCCGGGAGCCGCAGCGGGGCGACGACGCACAGGAAGTGCCGGCCGGCCCGCTGTTCGCACAGCTCCGCGAGTTCCTCCAGGTCGAGCCAGTCCAGCAGGTGCAGGCCCAAGGCGTTGACGGCCAGGACGTGTACCGGGAACCCGACCCCGGCGACGGCGCTCGGCGCGGCGTCGCTGTTGCCGTCCGAGCCCAGGACCGACACGCCCCGCGCGGCCACGAACTCCATCGCCGTCGGATGCAGGCCCGCGCGGTCCCGCGTCACGTCCCAGGGCCCGAGGGTCCGGCGCCGCAGCCGGTGCCCCACCCGTACGAACAGCAGGTCCCCCGGCCCGACCGCGGTCTCCTGCGCGGCCTCGGCCGCGGCGAGGTCCTCGGCGGTCACCTGGTCGCCGGGCTCCAGCCAGCGCACCCCGCGCAGCCGCGGGATGTCGAGGAGGACACCCCGGCCGGCGATCCCGTCCCGCACCAGGTCGAGCGAGAGCGCCCCGGCGCCGTCCGCCGTCACGGTGCTCGCGGGGAGACCGCCGTACAGCTCGCCGTCGAAGATCACGTG
Source organism: Streptomyces sp. NPDC007162 (assembly GCF_040634175.1). Taxonomy (NCBI): domain Bacteria; kingdom Bacillati; phylum Actinomycetota; class Actinomycetes; order Kitasatosporales; family Streptomycetaceae; genus Streptomyces; species Streptomyces sp. NPDC007162. The sequence continues at coordinate 5,939 of NZ_JBEYFC010000138.1, read as the reverse complement.
GCACAGCGCGTCGAGGTGGCTGTCGACGTCGTTGTGCACGTTCATCGCGAACCGGTCGCGGGCGAACACCAGACCGGGGGCCTCGGTCTCGTCATGGGCGGGCGCGATCATCCGGTGGCGCGCGGGCTCCGGGCTGTCCGGAGCGGGCCGGGTCTCGACGGTCGCGGCCAGCGACACGGTGCGCCCGGAGCGGACCTCGGCGGCGGCCGCCAGGACCCGCTCGGGCGTCAGCCGGTCCAGCCCGCCGCGCCGGCCCGCCCCGCCGTCCCCGGCCCGCTCCCGCAGCCGGCGGTACAGGTCACGGAAGGCCGCCTCGGTCAGGGGCCGCGGTGACCCGGGAGCGGGGGACACGGGCTGTTCCGGGGCCATCGGGAAACCTCCTGCTCCTGGCGGCACCGCGCCCGCCGCCGAACCACGAACCCCCTTCCGCCACCGAACCATCCGGGCGGCCCGGCCACCCGCGGGGCGCGAGCGGAGCACGCCGGTCCGCGGCGTGCGACAGGGCCGTCGGCGCCGGTCTCCCGGGGTGCGGCGCAGGTGGGTGCGGCATAGGCTGACCGGGTGAAACGCAGGGCTCCCCAGGCGTCTCACCGACGCCGCCGCGGCCCTTGCGTCGACGCCGTCCCTTTCCGCGATGACCAGCGTGACCAGCGTGACCAGCTGCTTCTCGCGATGACCAGTCGTTCCTGCGGAGACCCGGCGAAGGCGGTGCGGCTCGCGCTCCCGCGCCCGAGCGGTTCCGTCTTCAGGGTCCGCAGCTCGCAGTCCTGTGGAGGCCGGGATGAGAGTTGTCGTAGATCTTTCCCGATGTGAGGGGTACGCGCAGTGCGCCTTCCTGGCTCCGGACGCGTTCCGGATGCACGGCGAGGAAGCGCTGATGTACGACCCGAGCCCGGACGACGCCCAGCGCGAGCGGGTGCTGCGGGCGGCGGCGGCCTGCCCGGTCCAGGCGATCCTGGTCGACCGGCTGGAGGGACGGCCGCAGGGGCGGGACGTCCCGGTGGAGGCGTCGAGGTCATGACCAGTGCCGACAACCTGCGCGCGTTCAGGCGCGACGGCCGCATCGTGATCGTCGGGGCGTCACTGGCCGGGCTGCGGGCCGCGGAGTGCCTGCGCGACGAGGGCTTCACCGGGTCGCTGACGATGATCGGCGACGAACTGGGCGAACCCTACGACCGTCCCCCCTTGTCCAAGCAGGTGCTCACCGGGTGGGTGCCGGCCGACGCCACCGCACTGCCGCGCCGGCGCGAGATCGACGCGGAGTGGCTCCTCGGCGTGCCCGCGACCGGGCTGGACCTGGCCGGCAACCAGGTACGGCTCGCCGACGGACGCGAGGTGCCCTTCGACCGGGTGCTGATCGCCACCGGCGTCCGGGCCCGGCCCTGGTTCGTGGAGAGCGAGGCGGCGCTGGACGGCGTGTTCGTCGTACGGACCCGCGAACACGCCGAAGGCCTCCAACAGGCCCTGGCCGCCGGGCCCTCCCGGGTGCTGGTCATCGGTGCCGGGTTCACCGGTTCCGAGATCGCCTCCATCTGCCGGGAGCGGGACATCCCGGTGACCGTCGCCGAACTCGCCCCGGCCCCGCTGGTCGGCGCGCTCGGCGCCATGGTCGGGGACGTGGCCGCGGACCTGCAGCGGGCGCACGGCGTCGACCTGCGGTGCCGGGTCAAGGTCACCCGGCTGGAGGGCGACGCGCAGGGCCGGCTGCGCCGGGCCCACTTCGACGACGGCAGCACCCTGGACGTCGACGTGGCGGTGGTCGCGCTCGGCGGCATCCGCAACACCGAGTGGCTGCAGGGGTCGGGACTGGCGGCGGGGGTGTGGGGCATCGCCTGCGACACCGGCTGCCGGGCCATGGACCTCAACGGCCTGATCACCGACGACGTCTTCGTCGCCGGTGACGTGGCCCGCTGCCCGAACCCGATCTACGAGTACCGGCTCATCTCGCTGGAGCACTGGGCCAACGCGGTGGAGCAGGCCGAGGTCGCGGCGCACAACATGGTCAACGGCCAGGCGGACCGCTGGCCCCACCTGTCCGTGCCGCTGTTCTGGTCGATCCAGTTCGGCGTCAACATCAAGTCCGTCGGCGTGCCGACCTTCGCCGACGAGGTGATCGTCAGCCAGGGGTCGGTGGCCGACCACCGGTTCGTCGCCGCGTACGGCTACCGGGGCCGGGTCACCGCGGCCGTCAGCTTCAACAACGCGAAGTGGCTGGACCACTACCGGCGTCTGATCGAGACGGCCGCGCCCTTCCCGCCGCCCTGCCCCACGCCCGACCAGCCCCTCGACATGAAGCCGGTGCCCGTCGACTTCCCCGGCCCCACCCTGCTCGCCCAGGGCGCCACCGTGGTCGTCACCGGACACGACCCGGCCGAGCGGCGCGTCACGGCCGCGCACCAGCACCACCGGTAGCGGCGGAAAGGAAGCGAGATGACCACGACCCAGGTGCCCGACACGCTGCACCGGATCCTCGACTACTCCTCCCGTTCCGACCCGTACCCGCTCTACGCCGAGCTGCGCAGGACGCCGGTGGCCCGGCAGGAGGACGGCAGTTTCGTCGTCAGCACGTACCGCGAGCTCGCCGAGCTGCTGCACGACCCGCACGTGAGTTCCGACGTCCGCAACCTGGCGCATCCGATGCCCGGCAGGGAGTCGGACACCACGCCGGCGTTCATCAACCTGGACCCGCCCGAGCACGACCGGCTGCGGCGGATGGCGATGCGCCACTTCGGCCCCCCGCACACCCCGGGCCTGGTGGACGGCCTGGAACCGGTCCTGACCGCGACCGTCGGCGACCTGATCGACGACATGGCGGGCAAGGAGCAGATCGACGTCGTCGACGACCTCGCCTATCCGTTCCCCGTCACGGTGATCTGCCGGCTGCTCGGCGTGCCGCGCGAGGACGAACCGAAGTTCCGGCTGTGGGTGAACGACCTCATCAACTCGATCGACTACAACCCCGCCACCGACCCGAAGGAGAAACTGGAGAAGGGTCTGGCGGCCCGCCAGGACCTGCGCGAGTTCCTCGGCGGGCTGGTGGCGCAGCGCCACGGCCGCCCGGGCGACGACCTGCTGTCCCGGCTGGCCAACGACGACGGGCCGGACGGGCGGATGACCGACGAGGAGATCATCAGCACCGCGAACCTGCTGCTGATCGCGGGCCACGAGACCACCGTCAACCTCATCACCAACGGCATGCTGACGCTGCTGCGCCACCCCCAGGTGCTGGACCGCCTGCGCGGCGAACCGGAACTGGTGGTGCCGCTGGTCGAGGAACTGCTGCGCTACGAGCCGCCGGTGCACATCATTCCCTGGCGGGCGGCGTACAGCGACGTCACCGTCGCCGACACCGTCATCCCCAAGGGTTCGCAGATCATGCTGATGCTGGCCTCGGGCAGCCGTGATCCGCAGCGCTTCGTCGAGCCCGACCGCTTCGACCCCGACCGCCGTGACAACCAGCACCTCGGCTTCGGCAGCGGCATCCACCTGTGCTTCGGCGGCCCGTTGGCCCGCCGGGAGGCGCAGATCGCGCTGGGCGAGATGGCACGGCGCCTCGACGGGCCCGCGCTGGTCACCGACCCGCCGCCGTACCGGCGCAGTCCCGTGCTGCGCGGGCCGATCCATCTGCAGGTCCGGCAGAACGGCGGTTGACGGCGGCGGTCGGCCGGGCTTGTCAGGTGAGGACGGTGATGCCGTCACCGACGAGCTTCAGGCCGAGCACGAAGAACAGGACGGCCAGGACGGCGACGTTGTGCCGGGCGGCCCACTCCCGCCAGTTCGCGAGGAGGCCCCTGGCACGGTCGCCCATGACCAGGTAGACGGCGAGGGGCGCGAGCACGCCCAGGGACGCGATCACCACGAAGATCGCGAGGGCGCCGATCTGCTGGGGCACGGGGATCCCGGCGGAGCTGATCGAGGCGGCCGCGGCGATGGTCAGGGGAGCGTTCTTGAGGTTGCCCGCCGAGAGCAGCAGTCCCAGGCCGGCGATCTTGACCGGGGTGAAGCGGTCGATCGCCTCCATCCACTTCGGCAGCCGGGCCTGGGAGGGGTCTCTGGGGCGGCGGCGCCACTGCAGGGCGCCGAAGAGGACGAGGAGTACGCCCAGGGCGAGTTTGAGAGCCCCGACCCAGGTGGCCGGGTGCTTGTGGGCCGAGGCGCCGCCCGTGCCGCCCACGGCCAGCATGACCGCGCCGAGTCCGGCGAGGCCCAGCAGCCAGCCGAGCGCGAACAGCGTGCCGTTGAGGCGCCCCCGCGGGGTGGCCAGGATGAGGATGATCGCCACGATCGGCAGGGGGCTGACCGCGACACCGGCGGCCAGGCCCAGCACATCCCCGACAGCGTGTCCCACTGCGGCCTCCGCGGGGCGAGAGAAACGGGTTGTCCCAGGCCATCGTGGGGGCCCCTGGGCCCCCCGGCCACCCGCACCCGACGAACGGGTGACCCGGAGCAAGCGGATCCCGTACGGCGCTCACCCGCTCAGCCTCTAGAGGCGGTCGCAGAGGTCGAGGAGTCCGGTGAACGGCCTGCGGAGGACCACCGCCAGGGGCTCGGTGTCCTCCGCGGCGTAGCGGGTCAGGGCGGCGCGGGCGGTGGTGGTGTTCTCGTGGGGGTCCCGTCCCGCGAGGACGGCCTCCAGAGCGTGCCCGGTGTCCTCGGCGACCGGGAGGAGGCGGGTCCTGGCCAGGGAGAGGGCCGCGGCGGGCCCGTGGCGCGCGGTGCAGAGCTCGACCTCGGCGGCCAGCGTCAGGAGGTGCGGCACCGCACCGACGGCCAGACCGATCCGGGCGCCCAGTTCGGTCACCTCGTCGCGGTGGCGCCGACGCAGCGGATTGAACCGCATCGCCGACTCCGCCTCCCGCGCCCGGGCCCCGTACCCGCGCAGCCTCTCCGCCTGCGCCTGCGCCGCCGCCCGGTTCGCGGCCGCCGCCTCCGGCGACCCGATCGCACGCGTACCGCGCACGAGTCCCGCCGCCAGATCGGCCGCACACGCCCGGGCCAGCGCCGCCACCTCCCGGCGGGGGTCGCGCGGCCACAGCAGCGGACCGAGTACTGCGGTGACCGCACCTCCCAGCGCGTTCTCCCACAACCGGGCGAAGCCGTACGCCGCGGGGGACGGGTTGGCGAAGACCAGCAGCGAGGTCACCGCGACCTGCACGTTCAGAGTCGTCGCGGAACCGGCGAGGGTCCCGCACAGCAGGGCCAGCGCCAGCACGACGGCCAGGACCAGCGTGCTCGGGCGGAAGAGGCCGACCATGGTGACGCCGAGGGCCACGCCCGCCATCACGCCGAGGATCCGCAGCAGCAGCGCGGCCAGCGAGGACGCCGAGTCGCCGCGCAGGCACAGCAGCGGCACGATGGCGGCGAACACCGGGGGCTGAGCGGCCCCGGCCCACAGCGCCGTCTGCCAGCAGCACAGCGCGACCACCAGGATCCGGGCCGCCCCCGGCCCCTGCACCCGGAGTCTCCGGCCCACCCGGGCCCGCCGGGAAACGCCCGTCACCGGCTCACCATAGGCACGCCCGCAGCCCGCCGCCCGCACCGGCTCCCCGGTGGGCGCGTTGCTGTTCCCCTACTTTCCCTTCACAAACAAGGTGTTGTTGCGCATACGGGAATCAATGAAGGGCACACGGCGGTCAGGAGGTTGATAACTATGGTTCCCTTGCTGCTCGTTCTGCTTCTCGCCCTGATCCTGTTCGGGGCCGGTTTCGCGCTCAAGATCCTCTGGTGGGTCGCGGTCGTCGTCCTGGTGCTGTGGCTGCTGGGCTTCGTCATGCGCTCCACCACCGCAGGGGGCGGCCGCGGTCGCTGGTACCGATGGTGACCCCGCCGTCGTAGCCACACCGACGCCTCAGGGCCCGGCCGTCCCCACGGCCGGGCCCTGCGCGTGTGCGCACCCCTAGCCGACCGGAACAGCACACGTCACAACACCAGTCACAGAG
>NZ_JBEYFC010000137.1:0-19781 GCF_040634175.1 Streptomyces sp. NPDC007162 | reverse complement strand
GCCGCCGGGGTGGCCGTCGCCTGCGCCGTCCTCACCAAGCAGACCGGTGGCGCGGTCCTGGCCCAGCAGTACGCCAAGAAGTCCGCCCACATCTCGGACAAGGACTTCGACCTCGGCGGATACCAGATCTACACCACCTTCACCGCAAGAAGGAGGCCACCCTCACCAAGGCCGTGACCAAGGCCCGCAAGGAGGCCAAGGACCGCGACCCGAAGCTCGCCGCGACCGCCCACTACGGCGCCGCCTCGGTCGCCACCGACGGACGGATCCTCGCCGTGTACGGCGGCCCCGACCACCGTAAACAGGGCTACAACGAGTCCAACGCGACCACCGTCCCGGCCGGTACCTCCTTCCTGCCCTTCGTCTACGCCGCCGGGCTCCAGAACGGCATTCACAAGGAACGCGGCGCCGCCGTCACCGACGTCCTGCCCGGGACGCTCTACGACGGCGACGACAAGGTCCCCGTCACCACGCTCGACGGACCGTACTGGGACCGCAGCGGCAAGAAGGTGTTCGCGAAGAACGACGACGGCAAGTCCTACGGGCAGATCACCCTGGACAAGGCCCTCGCCGAGTCCGTGAACACCCCGTTCATGCAACTCGGCATGGACACCGGACTCGACAAGGTTCGGTCCACCGCGATCGCCTCAGGCCTGCTCTCCGACACCATCGGGGCGCAGATACCGGCCCTCTCCATGGGCAGCTCCACCCCCAGCGCGATCCGCATGGCGAGCGGATACGCCACGTTCGCGGCCGGCGGCAACCACACCGAGCCGTACTCCGTCGCCAAGATCACCCGCAACGGCCGCCGGGTCACCCTGGACACCCCGCGGCCCACCCGCGCGGTCCGCGACGACGTCGCCGAGGACGTCCAGCAGGCACTCACCGAGTCCTTCCGCCTGGCCCACCCGACGACCGCGCTCAGCACCCGGGCCGCGGGCAAGGCGGGCACCACCGACGCCACCGGCAAGGACACCGCCTCCTGGTACACGGGCACGTCCTCGAACGTGACGACATCGGTCGTCGTATACCGCATCGACCTGAACAAGTCCCTGGAGCCGCTCCCGCTCCAGGGGCTGGCCGGAACAGGCACCGACAACGTCCCGTACACGGTCTGGGCGCAGGCGATGGGCCTTGACTGACCACCGAAGCCCCGAGCCGCCCCCCGCCACCCGCGCAGAATGAGCCCCGCATGAAGCCCCGTACGAAACCGACAACCGGCGGCCGCCGCCGCAAGGCACCCACCCGTGACCGCCGCCCCGCCCGCCCGGAGTTCATCACGCTGGCCGCCTTCCTGGTCGTCGCCTCCCTCGTCGCGGGCTACCTGGTGCTCACCAGACAGGACGACACCACCCCCACCGCCGCCGGCACCCGCAAGGCCACCCCCTCGGCCTCCGCCTCGCCGAAGTGGGACGGCAGGACCCACGTCCTCGGGGACGGCTCCACGTCGTACACCGGGCCGCAGAAGGACCAGTTGAAGCCCGAGAAGCTCAAGCCGGGTGAGAAACCGCCCCAGTTCGTCGTCTTCTCCTGGGACGGCGCCCTGGAGGGCGAAGACCATCTCTTCTCGCACTACCGGGAGATGGCCAAGGAGTACAACGCCCACATGACCTTCTTCCTCACCGGCATCTACCTGCTGCCCAAGAGCAAGAAGGACCTCTACACCGGCCCCATGCACAAGCCCGGCGACGCCGCGATCGACTACGCCACCGACGCCCACATACGCACCACGCTGGAACAGCTGCGCGAGGCGTACGAACAGGGCAACGAGATCGGCACCCACTTCAACGGCCACTTCTGCGAGGCCAAGGGCGGCGGCGACTGGAGCGTCGCCCAGTGGAAGAGCGAGATCGACCAGTTCTACGACTTCGTGGAGCACTGGAAGACCAACACCGGCTACAAGGACATCCCCGCCCTGCCCTTCGACTTCAAACAGGAGGTCGTCGGCGGCCGCGCCCCCTGCCTGGAGGGCCAGCCCAACCTGCTCAAGGCCCTCCAGAAGTACGGCTACAACTGGAAGTACGACGCCAGCTCCCCGGGCGACTTCCAGATATGGCCCTCGAAGAAGAACGGCCTGTGGAACTTCCCGCTGGAGATGCTCCCCTACCCGGGCGGCGACTACCAGGGCCTGTCGATGGACTTCAACTTCCTCTACAACCAGTCCAACGGCGAGACCGACGGCGACCCGTCGAAGTACGCCCAGTGGGAGCAGCAGACCGTCCAGTCCTACATGGACGGCTTCAACCGCGTCTACTACGGCAGCCGCGCCCCGCTGTTCATCGGCAACCACTTCGAGAACTGGAACGGCAGCATCTACATGAAGGCCATCGACCAGGTGGTCCCGAAGATGTGCACCAAGAAGGGCGTCAAGTGCGTGTCCTTCAAGGAACTCGCCGACTGGATGGACGCACAGGACCCCCAGACCCTGGCCCGGCTGCGCACCCTCGACCCGGCCCAGGCACCCGCGGACTGGTCCACCATCGTGAAGTGAGCACCCGAGGCGAGCGCCGCGAACCGGTCCCCCTGGCCGGTTCAAGTCGGCGCGGCGGCAAGCGCATTGCAATCCTGCAACCCCCTTCACAGGAGTCACACACGCCGTGCGAAGATGCCGTTTCCCGGTAGGTGTACCGGCGTAGAGGGGAAACACCATTGAAATCCAGAAAACTGAGCCGTAGGCGGAGCCGCGCGGCCATAGTCACGGCGGCGGCCGCGTCGGTCGTCGCCGGCGTCGCCCTCGTGCCCAACTGGAGCGCGGGCGCGGCCGTCGTCGACGACCCCACCGTGGACGCCGCGACCAAGGCGACGTTCCAGAAGCTGGCCGACGCGGTCTTCACCGACCGCACCCAGGCGCTCGTCCACGGGGCCGCCCCGAAGCAGACCACTTCCCGCTTCTCCGGCGACGTCCGCCTCTCCAGCACCCAGACGCGCGACGAGAACAAGGCGCTGAGCCAGCTGCGCGGACGCCAGAGCAGCATCGCCAAGCTCGGCGAGACGTACAGCGCCGGCAGCACCCAGGTCACGCTCGACGCGACCCGGGTCACCGGCCGCACCGCCAAGGCCGACGTCACCGAGACCACGACGCTGACCTACGCGAAGGCCACCAAGGGCCAGCCGAAGAACACCGGCTTCCAGTCCCACCACGAGCTGACCTTCAAGGCGGACCGGCAGGGCGTCTGGCAGCTCACCAGGATCCAGGACACCGACGACGGCGGCCTCGCCGTCAACACGCTGTCCAAGCCCTCGGTCAAGGCCCCCGCCACCGGCGACGACGGCAACACCACCCCGGACGCCCCGCGCGCGGCCACCACGCGCAACCCGGTGGCCGTGCCGAAGACGCTGACCGGCGGCACGTACGACTACAAGGCGATGGCCGCCTACGCCGAGAAGTACTGGAACAACTACAACCCGGACTACCCGGACTTCAACAACCACACCGCCGGCGGCGACTGCACCAACTTCGTCAGCCAGTCCCTGAAGGCCGGTGGCTGGAAGCACGTCCCGGGCTACGTGTACGACTACACGAAGTGGTTCGGCACCGCCGACATCCAGTCGGACTCGTTCGTCGGCGTCAACGAGTGGTCCTGGTTCGCCCAGAACTCCAAGCGCACCACCCCGCTCGCCGACGTCTACCAGGCCGAGGTCGGCGACGTCATCCAGATGGACTTCGACCGTGACGGCTCGAAGGACCACACGATGATCGTGACGTACAAGGCCAACGGCATCCCGTACGTCACGTACCACTCGAACAACACCTACCGCAGGTCGCTGGCGAGCCTCATCGCGTCCTACCCGAACGCGTACTACTACGCCTACCGCACCTGATCGTCGGCCGCCCCGGCCGCCGGTGTGGCCCGCTGCTCCGCCTCGGGGTGGCGGGCCCGCCAGTACGGGTTGTCGTGCGGCAGGTTCGTACTGACCCTGCCGTACATCCCGAACACCATCAGCACCAGACCCACCACGAAGCTGAACAGCACATTCTGGATCTTGAACGCCAGGAAGTCCGAGTCCGTGCCGAGCAGGCCCAGGAACAGGAAGCCGTTCAGGATGAACAGCACCCCCAGGACCAGGTTCAGCGTCGACGCGAAGTTCCCGCCGACCACCATCCCCACGAACAGCAGCAGCCCGACACAGATCGACAGCACGCTCAGCGAGCCGTTCGTGTTCAGGCCGATCGCGGTGTTCCCGCCCGTGTCGAAGAAGCCGATGTTGTCGGTCAGGCCGAGGATGCCGAAGGCCAGCAGGAACAGGCCCATCAGACCGGCACCGATCCGGTAGACCCTGTTCAGGCGGTGGTCGACGGGCAGTGCCTCGTCGAACATGATCCGCCGCCGCGTCCCCGAGTGCGCTGTGGGTGAGGCCATCTCCGCCTCCTGCTCTGGATTGCGGGTCGCTCCCCCCAATATCCGCCCCCCGGCGCTCCCCGGCAAACGCCCCCGGCCGGCGGAACAGGGCGTCGCGGGATCAGCGGCCGCCGGTTCCGCGGTCCTCGCGGATCTGGGCGACCACCCGCGCGACGGACTGCCGTACCGCCTCCGTCTCCATCAGGAAGCGCCAGTAGTCGGGGTGCCGTCCCTCCAGCGCCCCGGCCACCCGGTCAAGACGCGCCACCGCGTCGTCCAACGGCCGCGCGTGCCGGGGATCCGGGCTGGTCCGCCCGGCCATCGCCAGCCGCTGCGCGTCCCGGATCGCGAACCGGGTCCGCTCGATCTCCGCCTGCGGGTCCTTCTGCACGGCGTTCAGCCGGGACAACCGGTCACCGGCGGCGGAAACGGCCTCGTCCGTACCGTTGAGCAGCGCCCGCACGGTGGACAGCAGCGAGGTCGCGTCCGCCCACCGCTGCGCGTCCCGCGCCGCCTGCGCCTCCCGCAGCTTCACCTCGGCCTGCCGGACGTTCGCCGCGGCCTGCTCGGGCACCTGTTGCAGATCCTGCCAGCAGGCCGCCGAGAACCGCCGCCGCAGCTCGCTCAGGACCGGGTCCACCTGTCCGGCCCGGGTGGTCAGCGCCTGCGCGCGCGTCCGCAGGCTCACCAGCCGGTGGTCGATCTCGGCCGCCTGCTCGGGCAGCCGCTCCGCCGCGGCCCGGACGGCCTCGGCCTCCCGCTGCACCCGCCCGGCCCGCTCCAGCGTCGCCTGCGCCCCGTGCTGACCGGCGCCCTGGTTCAGCTTGGTCAGCTCGGGCGACAGCGCCGCCAGCCGCGAGGCCAGGTCGTCGGCCCTGAGCTGCGTCGCACGCACCGCGTCCAGCGCGTTGCTGGCCGCCAGCAGCGCCTGCCGGGCCCGCTCCACGGCGGGCGCGAGCCGCGCCAACTGCGTCTCGGCCTTGCCGAGCAGCGGCCCGAGCGACTCCCCGAACCGGTCCAGCTCCCGCTTGACGCCGACGAGCTCGTCCTTGGCCTTGGTGATCTCCGTGCGCGCCCGTGCCGCGACGGACGCCTCCAGATCGTCCCGGTCCAGGTCGTAGGCGTCGATGGCCTGGATGTACCGGTTGCTCACCTCGTCGATCCGCCGGCCCAGCGCCTCGAAGTCGGACACGGCCCGGTGAGCGGCCGGCGAGTCGTCGACGGCCGAGATGGTCTCTATGGAGATCCGCAGATCCCGCTGCGCGGTGTCCAGCTCGTAGAACGCGGCGGCGGCGTCGTCCTTGGCCGCCTGCGCCTCCACCCGCTGCCCCTCGGCCCGCCCCCCGAACCAGCGCCGGGTCCCGCCGCCGGCGAAGGTGCCCGGTACCACGAGCAGGGCCAGAAGCGGCAGACCGACGAGAGTGACCGTGTCCAGGACCGCCCGGGACCGCGCGGACGCACCGGAGCGCCGGCGCAGCCGGGAGCGCGGGGGAGGCGAGTACGACTGCCCGGGTGTCGCCGTTGTCGCCGTCACTTCCCTCTCCCGTGCCGCGGTACGCCCTGTGTTCGTGCGGTGCTGACATTGTCCCACCTGGGGAAGACGAACACACGGGCCGGTCAGTTCACTGATACGGGTTTGCGGGACAACGCCTCGGGCAATGTAGGCTGTCGACTCGTCCCGGGTGCGTAGCTCAGGGGTAGAGCGCCTGCCTTACAAGCAGGATGTCGGCGGTTCGAAACCGTCCGCGCCCACGTGAACAGAGGACCCCGGCCGATCCTGCCGGGGTCCTCTGTCGTTCTCAGTCCTCCTCGTGTGCGTGCTTGAGGCGGCTTCGGGCGTCCATGCGGTCCGGGGCCGTCACCTCGGCCCAGAAGCGGTGGCCGCTGACGAACACCGCGAGTTCGTGTTCGCGTCGGCGCAGCTTCTCCACCTCGGCCTGTTCGTCCTCGGTCCAGCCCGGGGAGGCGGGGCGCTCCACCTTGCGCCAGCCGCCCTCGTCGCTGAATCCGTCCAGCGGCACGACCGACCAGGGGAGCCGCTTCAGCAGGGCCGAGAGCTCGGCCCGGACCTGATGCAGCTCCTCCTGACCGGCGAGGAGGTCACTCGGAAAGTCATAGGTCGCAGCCACGCGGCAATGGTACGCCTGTTCGATTTTAGGTGGCGAGTTCGTTCGTGGGGTTCATGTGTTCGAGGGGGTGGGCCGGGCGCCGCTGCGGTAGGCGGAGATGCCGAGGGCCAGCAGCCAGTAGCTGAGGAACGCCCCCATCAGCGCGGTGGTGCCCCAGCCGTTGGCCGCGTAGAAGTGCGCGGGGGTGTTGCCGAAGAACAGGGACGGCACGAAGGCCAGGTTGACGCCCGCCAGGGCGTAGGCGGACCGGCCGGTCCACGGCGGCAGCAGCCGGGTGCGCGAGACGGCGAAGCCCACCGCGGTCAGGAACAGCGCCAGCAGCAGCCGGGAGATCGACCCGTACAGGATGTAGGTGCCACTGACCGCGATGGTCGGGTCGATCGGGTGGTCGGCGGCGATGACGGCACCCGCTTCCAGGCCGCTGGAGACCAGCGTGATCGTCACATAGACCAGTCCCGTGGCGAAGACGAGGGAGCCGGCCCACTCGTACGCCGGGCCCGCCCGCCTGATCAGTTCCCGCAGGGCGGTCACGGACACGAGCAGGCAGGCGAGGGCGACGATCCCGATCAGCAGCCTGCTCAGCACGTTCGCGTCCGGTGGCGGGCCCGAGTAGACGAAGTACAGCGGTACTTCGACGATGAAGGCGGCCGCGGCGGCGATGCACGAGACGCCGGTCAGGCGCCGCGCGAAGGTGTCGGTCATGGGTGTCCCCCGGTGGGTGGTGAGCGTTTCGCCGGCCCGTTCGCCGACGACGTGCAGCATGCCCTTCGCCGAGGGGGGCCGTCGCTGGGCCTGAGCACCGGAAAAGGGGTGGGCCCAGCACCACCGTTCGACTCCGGGTGCTACGACTGCATCTCCTGCCCTGGCTCCCCAGGCACGATTCGAACGGTCAGGTAGGCCTCGCCGGGTCGCGGTGGCCGGTTCCAGGGGCGGGGCAGGAGGGATTCCGGGACCGGGCCGCGGGTGGTGGTCGTGGTGCCGTCGGAGGTGATCGCGCAGCGGCCGCGTCCTCGTGCCACCGGGCTCCGTCGGTGCCGGTGAGCAGCCGGACGAAGCCGCGGGCGTGCCGCCAGCCGTCGCTGACCGCGAGGAGCGTCCGGTACGGCGGCGGCAGGTCGGTGCCCGAGCCGTTCCTCCAGGGCCCGTATCCGATCCTCCGGGGCGGCCGGGAAGCCGAGCCGGCGCGTACGCAACGGTTCCTCGTCCCGGGCCGGCGTATCGCCCCGCGCCGCTTCCGCGGCCCGCGCGTCCGCCCACTCCTGACTCCACCGCGTCAGCAGAGACCGCCAGTCCTCGCCCGTGTCCGTCATGCGGGCGATCCTGTCAGCGGCCACTGGCAGCGCCCCCGCCCCTGACGCGTGATGAGACCCTGGACGGCACGATCGCCTTCCCGCTCGGCGGGAGAACGGAGCAGGGGACAGGATGAGCGGGCAGCGGCCGACGTTCGTGAAGGTGTGCGGACTCACCGAGGAGCAGCAGATCGACTGGGCCGTCGAACTGGGGTACGACGCGATCGGGATCGTCGTGACCCCGAAGAGCAAGCGCTACTGCCCGCCCGAGCGCGCCGTGCGGCTCGCCCGGTACGCCCGTGGCCGGATCCCCGCCTTCGCCGTGGCCCTGACGTACGCCGAGACGGCGGCCGTCGCCGAGCACTTCGACACCGTCCAGATCTACGAGACGGCCGACATCCCGAACCTCGCCCTGGCCTCCGGCACCCCGCCCGAGCGGCCGGAGGACCTGGAGTACTTCTTCTACGACGCCAGCGCGGGCAGCGGTGTGTTCGCGGACATCCCCGCCTGGGTCGCCGAGCTGCCCGGCAGGGTCGTGATCGCGGGCGGCCTGGACGAGCACAACGTGGCCGGGGTCGTCGAGGACTTCGCCCCGTACGGGGTGGACGTGTCCAGCAGCGTCGAGACCGCGCCGGGCGTCAAGAGCCGCGAGAAGATGGCCGCCTTCCTCACCGCCGCCAGGACCCCGGGGCGGTAGCCCCCTCCTCCGGCCGCCGGGCTAGTGCGCCCAGGGCGGTGTGAGGACGCTGCCGTCGGCCAGTTCGGCGGTGAGTCCGGCCCGGGTCGCGACCCACATGTGCGCGGGCCGGTCGGTGGTGTTGGCGACCGTCAGTTCGGAGCCCGCGGGTGCCACCGCCGCGTCGCCCGCGCCGAGTTCGGCGCTCTCGCCGTCGATGGTGAGCCGGAGGCGACCGGTGAGGACGTAGAACGTCTCCTCGGCGCTGATCGTGTGGGTCGGCGCCGCTGATGCGGCCGGGATCTCGACACGCCAGGCGGCGAGGTCCCGGCCGCCGGTGCCCGGACGGACGTACGAAACGAAACGGCCACCGTGGATCTCGTGCACGGCGGCCTCGTCGGCGCGGATGAACGGCATGCTCCATCCTCCATTCAGACAAGCAGGTTGTCCATATAGACAAGCAACTTGACGAGTTATAGTCAAGCCCATGGACGACGCCCTGGCCTTCTCCGCACTCGTGCTGGCACTCTCCGGACAGCTCGTGCAGGACATCCACACCAGCGTGTCCCGGCAGGGATTCACGGACCTGCGGCCCGCGCACGGCTTCGCCTTCGCCCGCATCTCGGCGGGCGGCGCCACCACGGCCGATGTGGCCGAGCACCTGGGGGTGACCAAACAGGCCGCCGCCCAGATGGTCGAGGAGTTGGTCCGGAAGGGGTACGTGGAGCGGCATCCGCACCCGCACGACGCCCGCGCCCGTCTGCTGGGACTGACCGAGACCGGCTGGGCCGCCACGCGCGCCGCCGACCGGGCGGCCCGGACCGCCGTCGGGCCGTGGCGAGACGTGCTGGGCGAGGCACGCTTCAGCGCCCTCGTCGCCGACCTGACACGGCTCGCGCCGCCGGGGCCGATCCGCCCTGCCTGGTGAACCGTTGGCTGGCCGCGGCCTGTGTTTTCATTCCGGAGTGGAGATCGAGAGTTCCGGAGGGCCTGATGAAAGGCCTGATGAGAAGTCGAGCCCCTGTGTCCGGCAGCGGACCGACGCCGATCTGGAGGGCTGCGTACGGGTCCTCGCGGACGTCCACCAGCTCGACGGCTACCCGGTGAACTGGCCGGCACAGCCGGACGCCTGGCTGTCGCACGGCCCCCAGCTGGGCTCCTGGGTCGCCGAGCTCGAAGGCCGTCCTGTCGGGCACGTCGTTCTGTCGCGCGGTGGCGAAGGCGATCTGGCCCCGGCGCTGTGGAGCGAGCGGAACGGGACGACGCGGGGTACGGCCGCCGTGGTCGGCAGGCTGTTCGTCGCCCCGCAGGCCAGAGGGCATGGGATCGGGGCCCTGTTGATGGGCCGGGCGGTGGCGGAAGCGCGGCGTCTGGGCCTGCATCCGGTGCTCGACGTCGTCGCCTCCGACACCGCCGCGGCAGCCCTGTACGAGCGGCTGGGGTGGGAGTTGATGGCTACGGTGGAACAGCGGTGGGGCCCGCGGCAGACGGTGTCCGTCCGCTGTTACGCGGCGCCTGTGTGACACAGCCGCTCACAGCCCTTTCGGCGGCCGCGACGAGGAGGTCGCCTCGTCGCGGCGCGCATGGGGCCGACGGCCCTTCGGATGTCAGCGGGCCGCCTCGCGCAGTTCCCGTACGATGCGGGCCGTCACCGGCACGGGTACCCCGTGGCGGTCCGCCGCGCGGAGCAACGCCCCGCCGATCGCGTCCAGTTCGAGCGGGCGTCCGGCCTCCGCGTCGCGCTGCATGGAGGACTTGGCGGTGACCGGGAAGGCGTCGTAGCGGGCCAGGGCCTGGGCCGGGTCGACGGGGGCGCCGCAGGCGCGGCTGACTGCGGCGGTCTCCGCGACGAGGGAGGCCAGTTCCTCGCGGTGCCGGGTGCGGGCCTCGCCGAGCGGGAGGCCGTAGCGGGTGGTGAGCAGGGCGAAGGGCGCGAGGAACGACATCTTCGCCCAGAGGGCGGTGGTCTCGTCGTCCAGGACCCTGGTGGCCGGGCCGGCCGCGGAGAGGACCTCGGCCAGGGCCGTCAGGCGGTCGCGGGGGACCTTGGTGCCGGTCAGGTCGATCTCCGCGAAAGGGCTGGTGTGTTCGATCAGGCCGGGGGCCCGGCGGGTGGACTCGACGCGGATCACGGACGGCGCCACCTGGTCGGGGGAGTAGCGGGCGCGCAGCAGCGCGGGGTGTTCCACGCCGTTCAGGAAGGGCACGAGGAGGGCGTCGCCGAGGGCGGTGGGCGGGATCCGGGTGAGGGCGGCGTCCAGGGCGGTGGCCTTGACGGTGATCAGGCAGGCGTCGACCGGTTCACGCAGGGCGGTGTCGGCGTCCACGGGGGTGGTGAAGTCGCCGAACAGGGTGCTGTGGACGCGGAGTCCGGTGGTACGGAGGGCGTGGGCCGTCTCCTCGCCGGCCAGGCACAGGACGCGGTGGCCGGCGCGGGAGAGCAGGGCGGCGAGCAGGCCACCGACACCGCCGGGCCCGAGGACGGCGACGGTGAGCCGGGGACCGGCGGGCGGGTCGAGCACGGGCGGCACAGCCGGGGCGGTCGGTGCGGTCGGGGTGTCAGGGGCGGCCGGTGCAGTCGATGTGCCGGCAGTGCCGGGAGAGCCCGGCGTGTTCGACCCACCGGGTCCACCGGAAACGTCGGATGCGTTCGTCATGGGTTCGGTCCTCTCGTCGGTCGGCCCCGGGAACGGTGGCCGCCTCGGGGAGATCCTCGCAGGAGGGCGGGGGGCTGCGGGAGACTGGGGACATGTGCCGGAGCATCAAGACCCTGCGTCCGCCCCAGCTGGCCGAGGAGGCCACGGAGGAGGAGATCCGTGCTGCCGCGTTGCAGTACGTACGGAAGGTGTCCGGGTTCCGGGCGCCGGCCGCGCACAACCGGGAGGCGTTCGAGCGGGCGGTGGACGCGGTGGCGGCGGCGACCGCCGAGCTCCTGGGGACGCTGGAGGTGCGGGGCCAGGCCGCCCGCGACTGAGCGGCGGGGCGCCTGGAACCCGTCCGGCCGCTCTGCCGCGGCCGGCCCGGCCGGACCGCTCCTAGGCGGCCGGCCTGCGTCTTCGCATCAGGTACCCCGCGCCCGCGCCGGCGCCGAACAGCGCGGCCACCGACACCGCCGTCGCCACCCAGGTCGCGCCCAGCCACTGGGCGCCCAGGTAGCCGAGGGCGACGCTGTAGACCGCCCAGCTCAGGCCCGCGAGCGCGGACCAGGGGAGGAAGTCGCGGACGCGGCGGTGGGTGGCGCCGGCGCCGAGGGAGACGAGCGAGCGGCCGGCCGGCGCGAACCGGGCCAGCACCACCAGCGCGCCGCCACCCCGGGACAGGGCTTCACCGAGGCGTTCCTGCGCGCTGCTCAGCCGCCGGGAGCGGGCGATCGCGCGGTCCAGGCGGGCTCCGCCGCGCCAGGCGAGCCGGTAGGCGACGAAGTCACCGAGGACCGAGGCGACGGCCGCGCAGAAGGTCAGCGCCAGGATGTCGGGCACGGCGTGCGGGACCTGGCCGGCGGACGCGCCGGAGCCGGCCGCCGCCGCCGTGGCCGCCGTGATGACCAGCACCCCGCTCGGCAGTACCGGCAGGAACACATCGAGCAGCACGGAGAGGGCCACCATGGCGTATATCCATGGCCCGGCCTCCAGTGACCCCATGCTTTCCCACACGACGGTTCCCCCGTGATTGTCCTGTTGCGCCCCCCGACGACAGCCATACAGCGTACGCGGGGCGGTGACAGGAGTTTCCCGGGAGGCTCGTGGGATGCGCAAAGAGTTATACGGTCGGTGCCGTTCGCGGACGTTTCACTCGGTGAGGACGGACTCCCGCACGGTCGCCAGGGTGCCGTCGCGCCGGGCCCGCTCCAGTCGCAGCCGGGCCGAACGGCCTTGCAGCGTCAGGGTCATGAGCTGGTTGCCGAACCAGGGGCCGCCCTGCTTGTGCCAGCTCACCGGCGGTCGCGGACAGCGCTCGTGCCGGGTCAGCCGCCGTCCGAGGACGCGGGCCAGGGCGCTCCAGCCGAACCGGAAGCCGAACCGGATCGTCGGCGGCACCGAGTTGTGGACCGGGGAGCAGGTGAGTTGCAGGACCCGGGAGCGGGGTGCCGTACCGGCGGGCCACGCGGGTTCGGCGACGTAGGCGTGGTGGACGTCCCCGGAGAGCACGCAGACGGAGGCGGGTGCCCCGGGGCCGGAGCCGGTGCGGGCGAACAGGTCGGCCAGCTCGGCGAACGAGGCGGGGAAGGCCGCCCAGTGCTCCAGGTCGGCCGCCCGGCGCAGCCGCTCCCCGAACTCCGCCCAGCGCGGCCCGCGTTCGCCCCGGCACAGGGCCGCGTCCCAGGTCTCCAGGTCGTGCACGAGAGGCGGCAGCAGCCAGGGCAGCGAGGTGCCGATCAGGAGGTGGTCGTACGACTCCCGGTCGGTGAGCGCCTGTTCGCGCAGCCACGCGGTCTCGCCGGGGTCGAGCATGGCGCGGTGCTGCTCGTCGAGGACCCGTGCCGCCCGGGTGTCCACCATCAGCAGCCGCACCCGCCCGAAGTCCCGCCGGTAACTCCAGCGCACCGAGGCCGGGTCGGCGTCGGCCCCGGCGGCGAAGGCACGCAGCGCGTCGGTGCCGTCGGGGGAGCCGAGGACGGCGGCGTAGAGCGGGTCGGCGGCCAGGGCGGCGGGGGAGAGGTTGCCGAGGTGCTGGTGCACCCAGTACGACATCAGCCCGCTCAGCAGCCGCTCCTGCCACCAGGGGGTGGCGCGCATGCCGGCCAGCCAGGCGGCGGAGGTGTTCCAGTCGTCGATCACGTCGTGGTCGTCGAAGACCATGCAGGTGGGCACGGTGGACAGCAGCCAGCGGACCTCGGGGTCCAGCCAGGACTCGTAGTAGAGGCGGGTGTACTCCTCGTAGTCCGCGACCTCGGCGCCGGGGGCGTCCGCGAGGTCGCGGCGGGCGCCGAGCCAGCGGCGGGTGGCCGCCGAGGTCTCGTCGGCGTACACCTGGTCGCCCAACAGGAGCAGCACGTCCGGCCGTTCGCCGCCGGCGGCGACGCGGGCGGCCAGGCTGTCGAGGGCGTCGGGGCCGACCGGGTCGTCGCCGTCGGCCGGGGGCGCGGCCCAGCGGCAGGAGCCGAAGGTCACCCGCAGGGCCTCGCCGGCGGCCGGTGTGCGGATCAGCGAGGGAGGGAAGCGGGAGCCGGGCGGCGGCCACACCCGGGCGCCGTCGAGCAGGACGTCGTACGCCGGCGAGGTTCCCGGGGTCAGTCCGGTGACCGGGACCAGGGCGTAGTGGTGGCCCGCCACCTGGAAGGTGTGTGCGGTGCCGCGGGCACCGTCGGTGCAGCGCACCTCGGCGGTGCAGGGACGGCTCGTCTCGACCCAGATCGTCGCCGACGAGCCGTCGGTGTACCTCAGCAGCGGTCCAAGGCGCAGTCCGGCCACAGTCCCCTCCTCCGTCGCCCCGTACGGTACGGAACGACGGAGGCCGGCGGGGAGGTTCCGGCGCTCAGCAGGCGGAGAGGTAGCTGGTGAGCGCGCTCTTCTCGGCCGAGTCGACGGAGAGGCCGTAGTAGTACTTCACCTGGACCCAGGCGCGGACGTACGTGCAGCGGTAGGACGTGAGCGAGGGCATCCACTCGGCCGGGTCCTTGTCGCCCTTGGACTGGTTGACGTTGTCCGTGACGGCGAGCAACTGGGGGCGGGTGACGTCGTTGGCCAGCGCCTCGCGCTGGGCGGTGGTCCACTTGCTCGCGCCGGAGTCCCAGGCCTCGGCGAGCGGGACGAGGTGGTCGATGTCGACGTCGGAGGCGGCGGTCCAGGTGGCGCCGTCGTAGGGGGAGTACCAGCTGCCGCTGGTGGCGGTGCAGGCGGAGTCGGTGACGACGTTCGTACCGTCGCGCTTGAGGATCCACTCCCGGGTGTTGCAGGTGCCGCTGATGGTGTCCCAGGTCGGGAAGAGGTCGCGGCTGTAGCCGGTGCGGTTCTCGGTGGCGACGGTGAGCGAGGCGAGGTAGGTGCGGGCGGTGGCGGCGCTGACCGGGGTGGGGAGGGCGGCGGAGGCGCTCGGCGAGTTGAAGAGGGCGGCAGATGCTATGAGTCCGGTAAGAGCCGCGAGTATGCTTACTCGTCGACGCGCGTAGAACTTCGAGCTGCGGGCCATGACGAACTCCCTGGTGGGGGTGGGGTGTTGGAAGCGCGGGCGAGGGAATGCTCGCGCCGCCGTGTTGCCGTGGGGTGAGCGCTCGGTAAGAAGCTAGTGACGTGCTCATGACACGACAAGAGGTGCGACGTCACTCACAGGTCCCGGCCTCGGCCTTGGGGATCGGCCGGAGGGTCGCGTACTGTGATCGGTGTTGAAGGGGAGTAGCTCTTCGCCGGACCGTCGACACACTGCTCAGCGCGTCTGAGCCGGCGCCCGGAGGCGACCTCGATCAGGAGGCCGCCAGCGAGACCTTCGGCAAGCAGTGCACGCCCGTGCCGTACGGCACGGGTGACCGTGTGCGCTGCCCTGCCGAGGTGGTCGTCTGCGAAGCGCGGTGCTCTCGGCGGGGTGGTGGCCCCGACCGATTGAGGACCCTTGATCAGCATCACCGTGACGGCGCTCGTCTTCGGCGTCATCTTCCTCGCCGAACTGCCCGACAAGACCGCGCTCGCCGGTCTCGTCCTGGGCACGCGTTACCGGGCGTCGTACGTCTTCGCGGGCGTCGCCGCGGCCTTCCTGCTGCACGTCGTGCTCGCCGTCGCGGCCGGCAGCGTGCTGACCCTGCTGCCGCAGCAGATCGTGCACGCGATCACCGGCGTGCTCTTCCTCGGCGGCGCGGCCGTGCTGCTGATGAAGAAGGGTGAGGAGGACGAGGAGATCCGCAGGCCCGCCGACCAGTCCTTCTGGAAGGTCGCCGGTACCGGGTTCATGCTCATCCTGGTCGCCGAGTTCGGTGACCTCACGCAGATCATGACGGCGAACCTCGCCGCCCGCTACGACGATCCGCTGTCCGTCGGCCTCGGCGCGGTCCTCGGTCTGTGGGCGGTGGCCGGGCTGGGCATCGTCGGCGGCAAGGCGCTGATGAAGAAGGTGCCGCTGCGGCTGATCACGCAGATCGCCGCCGTGCTGATGCTGGCGCTCGGCGTGTGGAGCCTGTGGGAGGCGGTCGCCGGCTGAGCCGGACGCCGGCCCCGCCGAGCTGAAGAGTCGGTGAACGGTCGGCGAAGGTGGTGGCGGGAAGGCCGCTCTGTTTTGTACCGTAGAGAAACAAAGTGGCTCCCGTCCGTTTTCCCTGACCGGCGGGCGGGGCCGCCTTGTTTCTTCCCGGCCGTTTCTCCCGGCCCGTTCTTCCGGCCCGTTCTTCCGGCCTGTTTAGGAGCTGTTCGATGACGGCCACCGTCCTCACCGCCCGCGCCCTCCTGCTCGACATGGACGGCACCCTCGTCAACTCCGACGCCGTCGTGGAACGCATCTGGCGGAGCTGGTCCGCGCGGCACGGGCTGGACGGCGACGAGGTCATGCAGGTCGTCCACGGGCGGCAGGGGCACGCCTCCATGGCGCTGCTGCTGCCGGACCGGCCGGTGCGGCAGAACCTCGAGGACAACGAGCGGATGCTCGCGGAGGAGACGGCCGACACGGACGGCGTGGTGGAGATCCCGGGCGCGGCGGCCTTCCTCGCCTCGCTGGCCGGGCTGCCGCACGCGCTGGTCACCTCGGCGGACGTGCCGCTGGCGACGGCCCGGATGGCCGCCGCCGGACTGCCGCTGCCCGAGGTGCGGGTCACGGCGGAGTCGGTGGGCGCGAGCAAGCCGGACCCCGAGGGCTTCCTGAAGGGAGCGGCCGAACTGGGCGTCGCCCCGGCGGACTGCGTGGTGTTCGAGGACTCGGCCGCGGGGATCGCTGCGGGGCGCGCGGCGGGGATGCGCGTGGTGGGGGTCGGCCCGCGGGCCGGGCTGCACGGGCCGGACGCGGTGGTGCGGGACCTCACGGAGGTGCGGGTCGAGACGCTGGGCGACGGCTCGCTCCGGGTGCACGTCGGCTAGCGGTCCGGGGGTGGGAGCGGTTGCCTGTCGGGCGCGGGTGGGCGGTGGCTGAGCGCGCAGTTTCCCGCGCTCCTTCCCGGCGTCGACCCTGAGCCGGCTGCGAGGACACCCCCCGTGTCGATGTGTGGCCACCGCCGCGTGGGCGCCCGTCCCCACCGGCCCGCGCCCGCCCGCGGCCGAGACCGGTTCCTACGGCTTGGTGGTCTCCGCCTCCAGCTTCGCCCGGGTGGCCGCCCCGTACACCCCCGACTCGTCGGTCAGGACGCCCCGCGTCACCTGGTACGTACGGACCCCGCTCTCGGTGCTGCTGTCGTACTCGCCGGAGGTGTCCCCCGAGTAGAGCCCCACCTGCTTCAGCCGGAGCTGCAGCTCCGTGACCTCGGCGCCGCTGTCGCCGGGGCGCAGCACCGGCGGCGTCGACGGCTTCGGGGACGCCGACGTCCCGCCCGCGGGCGCCGATCTGGTCGGCGTGGCCGAACGGGACGGGGTCGAAGACGGCTTCGCGCGGGACGAGGTGGCGGACGGCTCCGCCGAGGCGTCGGCACTGGGCGACACGGACGGTGACGCCGAGGTCGCGGACGCCGTCGGGGTCGTCGGCGCGGTGGCCGAGGGCGACCCCGGCGTCACGTCCGGCACGCTCTCCCGGACGTCCTCCGGGCCCGCCCCGTCCCGCGTGGGCGTCAGCTGGGAGAAGAGCCCGGTCACGAACCCCGCCACGGCCAGCATCGCCACCACCGCCCCGGCGACGGACAGCAGCAGGGTCCGCCGTGCACGCCGACGGGGCCGTTCCTCCGGAGCGGGCACGTCGGACACGTCGGGCGTCCCGTCGTGCGCCGCACCCGCGTCGGCGGCCGTCACCGCCCGCATCGGCACCGTGGGCTCCCCTAACGGCACCGGCACGGTCGCCGGGCCCTCAGTGGCCCCCGCACCGCCTTCGAGGTCGATGTACGGCCGTATCCGCAGCGGGTCGAAGTCCTCCGCCGCCGCCTGTTCGGCCGAGCGGGCGTCGCGCAACGCGTCGGACGTCCGCCGGTTGCAGTCGCAGGAGGGTGAGCCGTCCGGCCGCCTCGGCGTCCCGCACTCCGGGCACAGGTGGCCCTCGGGTGTATCCGTCACGGCGTTCGTCCCTCCCCTTGCAAACTCCACGAATTATGCGGAGCACCCACACGTACGTTCGCAGGAATCCCCCTTCTCAACGATTCGCGAACCGGGCTCGACGGGCCATAACGGGTGACACCGGCCACGATGGACAATGGTTGACGAACCCCGGGAGGTCTCCATGGCCGTGGACAGCACACACGCGACGGCGAAGGAAGCGGAGCGCGTCCCCGGCAGTGTGCTCGTCCCGATCGGTGCCCTGCTGCTCGGTCTGCTGCTGGCCGCGCTCGACCAGACCATCGTGTCCACCGCGCTGCCGACGATCGTCAGCGACCTCGGCGGCCTGGAGCACCTGTCCTGGGTGGTCACCGCCTACCTGCTGGCCTCCACCGCCGCCACCCCGCTGTGGGGCAAACTCGGCGACCAGTACGGGCGCAAACGGCTCTACCAGCTCGCGATCGTGATCTTCCTGGTCGGGTCGGCGCTGTGCGGGATGGCGCAGAACATGGGCGAGCTGATCGGCTTCCGCGCGTTGCAGGGGCTCGGCGGCGGCGGGCTCATGGTGCTGTCGATGGCGATCGTGGGAGACCTCGTCCCGCCGCGTGACCGCGGCCGCTACCAGGGCCTGTTCGGCGCCGTCTTCGGTGCGACCAGCGTGCTCGGGCCGCTGCTCGGCGGGGTGCTCACCGAGCAGCTCAGCTGGCGCTGGGTGTTCTACGTCAACCTGCCCGTCGGCGCCGTCGCGCTCGCCGTGATCGCCGGTGCGCTGCACCTGCCGCGCCGCACCGCGCACCACGTCATCGACTACCTCGGCACCGTCCTGATCGCCGCCGTCGCCACCTGTCTGGTGCTGGTCGCCTCACTGGGCGGGACGAGCTGGGCGTGGGGCTCGGCGCGGATCATCGGGCTCGCGGTGCTCGGGGTGGTCCTCGCGGTCGCGTTCGTCGCCGTGGAACGGCGGGCCGCGGAACCCGTGCTCCCGTTGCAGCTCTTCGGCATCCGCACCTTCACGCTCGCCGCGCTGATCAGTTTCATCGTCGGCTTCGCGATGTTCGGCGCGATGACCTATCTGCCGACCTTCCTCCAGGTCGTGCACGGCATCTCGCCGACCCTGTCGGGCGTGCACATGCTGCCGATGGTGGTCGGTCTGCTGCTGTCGTCCACGCTCTCCGGCCAGATCGTCAGCCGCACCGGCCGCTGGAAGGTGTTCCCGGTGGCCGGCACCGCCGTGACCACGATCGGGCTGCTGCTGCTCCACCGGCTCGACGAGCACAGCTCGACCGCCGAGATGAGCAGCTACTTCTTCGTCTTCGGGCTGGGGCTCGGCCTGGTGATGCAGGTGCTGGTGCTGATCGTGCAGAACTCCGTCTCGTACGAGGATCTGGGCGTCGCCACCTCCGGCGCCACCTTCTTCCGTTCGATCGGCGCGTCCTTCGGCGTCGCCGTCTTCGGCTCCGTGTTCGCGAGCCGCCTCGCCGGCAAACTGGCCGACGCCTTCCGGGGCGTGCACCTGCCCCCCGGCGTCTCCCCGGGCGCCCTCAAGGCGGACCCGCGCGGCATCGCCGCCCTGCCGTCCGCGCTGCGCCCGACGGCCCTGCACGCCTACGCGTCCTCGATCACCGACGTCTTCCTGTACGCCGCGCCGGTGGCCGCCCTCGGCTTCGTCCTCGCCTGGTTCCTGAAGGAGGACCGGCTGCGCGGCTCGGTCACCGCGCCGGACGCCTCGGAGACCCTCCCGCCCAACCCGGTCCAGCGGTCGTCGTACGAGGAGTGCTGCCGGGCCCTGTCGCTGCTCGGGACGCGCGAGGGGCGCCGGGAGGTGTACCGGAAGATCAACGAGCGGGCCGGGGTCGACCTGCTGCCCGCGGCCGGCTGGCTGCTGCTGCGGATCCGCAAGTACGGCTCGGTGGAGCCGGGGCAGCTCGCCGAGCGCGGGGCCGTCCCGCTGGCCGTGGTACTGGCGGGCGCCCGCCAGTTGGAGGAGCGGCGCCTCGTCGACCGCCTCGGCCTCGACCTCACGCTGACCGAGCAGGGCCGGGAGACCGCGGAGCGGCTCGCCAGGGCCCGCGAGGAGTCCCTGGCCGAACTCCTCGGCGACTGGTGGGGCCCGGACCGCCCCACCGACCTGGACCGCCTGGTGCGCGACCTGACCGACGAACTGTGCGGCACCGAACGCGAACAGCCCCAGAACCCGACGGCCGGCCAGGCCAGTTGACGACCAGGTCGCCCCGGGGTGCCGTACGGCACCCCGGGGC
>NZ_JBEYFC010000136.1:0-19880 GCF_040634175.1 Streptomyces sp. NPDC007162 | reverse complement strand
GGTCCTGCCGCCGCACTCCCCGAGCAACAAGGCAACTAGAAGGAGAACGTGATGTCTCGCATCGCGAAGGCCGCCGTCGTAGCCCTCGGCACCGGCGCCGTGGTGATCGGCGGAGCCGGCCTGGCCCTGGCCGACGCGGGCGCCAACGGCGAGGCAGTCGCCTCGCCCGGCGTGCTGTCCGGGAACGTCATCGAGGTCCCGGTCAACATCCCGGTGAACCTGTGCGGCGACACCGTCGACGTGATCGGTCTGCTGAACCCGGCGTTCGGCGACCACTGCACCAACGAAGGCCACCTCAAGAGCGGGGACGGCAAGAACGGCGGCTACGGCTCCTGAGCCACCGGCCACGAAGAGCCCCGGCGCCCTGCGCGCCGGGGCTCTTCCCGTCCCCGGGACGCCTCACGCGTACCGGCGGGTCCGGCTCACGCCCTCCCCTCACGCGTACCGGTAGATCCGGCTCACGTCCTCCAGGGACTCGGGGGTGACGTCCCACGGGGGCAGTTTCCCGGTGCGGGCGACGATCCGGCCGTGCTGCGGGTCGCCGGGGCCCGGCGGCTTCGCCGGCAGGTAGCGCTGCCCGCGGTGCCGGGACTTCCAGCGCTCCCACTGGAGGTCGACGAAGGCGTGGTGGAACCAGAAGACGGGGTCGTTGACGGAGGCCCCGCCGGCCATCGCCCCGCCGACCCAGCGGTGCACCCGGTTGTGGTTGTGCCAGGACGCCTTGCCGCTGCCGGCGCCCCAGCCCTCCAGCCTGTTGCGGAAGCCCCGGGTGGCCGTCGAGTCCCACGGCGCGGCGTCGTAGGCGGGGTCCGCCAGCGCCCGGTCGAGTTCGGCCCTGGTGGGCAGGTCGAACGGGTCGCGGGCGCGGCCCAGGTCCCGGGTGAGGAACTCGCCGTCGGTGACACCCTCCCTGATGGTCCAGTGGCCCGCCGCATAGGCGAAGGGACCGGTCATCACCTGCTGGTCGCGGGCCCGGCCGGTCCCGCCGAGCAGGTCCTTCGTCCACGGCACCCCGGACGCCGAACGGTCCCTCGTCCAGTCCCAGTACGGCACCGTCACCGACTGGTCCACCCGGCGCAGGGCACGCTCCAGGTCGAGCAGGAAGCGGCGGTGCCAGGGCAGGAAGGAGGGCGTCATGTGGGCGGCGCGCAGGCCGTCCTCGCCGTCGGGGGTGTAGTACTCGATGTGCGTCCGCACGTAGTCGTCGTACTCGCCCCGCCGCTTGACCTCGAGGAACGCCTGCACGAGCCGCTTGCGCTCGGCGGCGGTCAGCCTGCTGACGTCCTTACGCACGTACGCCATGCGCCGCCCCCGTGTGCATGTGTCCCCCGCCCATCGGGCCCGGCGCCAGATCGCGCAGCCGCTGCCCCGGGCCCATCTCGTCGACGGCCGCCCGGGTCGCCGCCAGCGGCGTGGGGTACGAGCTGTAGTGGTCGACCATGCTGAGCCAGCTGCCGTCGGCCCGCCGCATCAGGTGCAGCGGCCGGCCGTCCACGGTGACCTGCCACTCGCCGTCACCGACGGCCCGTCCGGCCGCCGGTACCAGGGCGCCCCGGATACGGCGGCCGCGGTAGGTCTCGTCGAAGGAGGTGCCCACCGGCCCGTCCGCCGGGAGGGCCGGGCGGGAGGCGGCGACGACCGGGGCGAGGGCCAGGGCTGCCGCGGAGGCGAACAGCCCCCGCGTCAGCTCGCGCCGCGTCGGTCTGCCCGCCGCGGCTCTGCCCGGCCGTCCGGCTCCCGGCTCCGCGCCCACCGCCACACCACCGACTCCGACGACCATGCTCACTCCTCGTCCGGTTCACCGACCTGTGTCGGTACCGGTAACCGTCCGAGGGACCGCCCGGTCACCGCCGCGCCGCCATCCGGCCCACGGAACGGCCGAAAGAGCTCGTACGGCGGACGTCACTTGCCGGGGCCGGCGCCCAGGTCGCCGCCGACGACCGTCTGCAGGACCGGGCCGAGCACGCCGACCTCGGGCATCTTCAGCTGCGGCATGCCGTAGTGCTGCGGGTCGGGCGCGGTGAGGGGGGCGTCCAGGGCCAGGCCGGGGGTGAGGGTGCGCAGGTCGGAGGCGGGGAGGTCGACGCCGACGTGGTCGAAGCCGGGGCCGAGGGCGTGCGGGAGCGGCAGCCTGAGGTCGGCCCCCGGCAGCACGCCGTTCATCGGCACCTGCGGCAGCGCGTGCTCCGGGATGAGCCGGCCCTCGACGTAGCGCGGCGCCTCGGGAACGCCGGGGATCAGCAGCGGCAGCTCCATGCCGAGCTTGGGCATCTCCATGTGGAGGGACTTCTCGACGCCGTCCAGGGGCACGGGGACGGGGACCGTGCCGGTCGCGGCGGCGGGCGTGGCGCCGGCGCCCACGGCGACGGCGACGGCGACGCCCGTGACGACGGCGGCAAGGGTTCCTCGGGTGGTCGGCTTCATGTCAGGTACGGGCCTTTCGGGATGCGAGAGGAGCGACGTCCGTACCGGGTAACGAGCCGAAATCGGCATCAGTTCACAATTCGCCCGGGTGCAGCATTAGTGGGCTGTTCGCCAGTCGGCCGGTGACCGGTCCGCTCTTCGGTGATTCCGGAATTCCACTGTTCAGCTCGTCCAGAAATCCCACCATCGGGTCAGGATCAGCATGCCGACGACGCCGATGTGCAGGACGGGGAGCACCCAGGTGAACTCGTCGAGGAATTCTCGCAGCCACCGCGGCGCGGGCAGGAACCGGTGGCGTACGGCGAAGGAGGTGACGTACCAGAACAGGAGGATGGTGGCGACCCAGGCCAGGCAGCACCACAGGCACAGCGCGTCGATCCGGTACAGCGACTCGAACTGCAGCCAGGACACGAACCCGATGCCGAAGGCGCAGCCGGCGGTGAAGGTGAGCCAGTACCAGGCGGGGAAGCGGGCGCCGGCCAGCAGGCTCATGCCGACGCAGATCACGACGGCGTAGGCCACCAGGCCCAGCATCGGGTTGGGGAACCCGAACACCGAGGCCTGCCGGCTCTTCATCACGCTGCCGCAGGACACCACCGGGTTCAGGCTGCACCCGGGGACGAAGCGCGGGTTCCTCAGCAGTGCGAACTCGTCGAGGGTGATGACCCAGGAGGCGAGCAGTCCGGCCGCGCCCGCGGCCACCGCCAGCAGCGCGAACCCCCGGCCGGCGCCCGCGGTTCTCGCCATCAGCCGCGCAGGCTGCGGGCGGGCAGCACCACGTGGGCGGCGGCCGTCAGGGTCTCCTCGGCCCCGGCGAACTCCTTCAGCGCCTCGGGGGTGACGGGCTTGCCGGGCTCGGCGGCGGGCCAGGGGCGGGTGGTGAACACCAGGTAGGCGTAGCCGCGTTCGCCGACGGCGGCGAGCCACTCCTCGGGCGCGGGGCACTGGGCGTTGAGCGGGGCCAGGCTGAGGACGGCGTGGCCGGCCTCGACGAGCAGGGTGACGGGCAGGCCGGGGCGGTCGGTGCCGTCGACGAGATCGCCGCCGACCGGCAGTCCGTTGTTCTCCAGCAGCGTCCCGACCGCGGTCGCGGCGGCCTCGGGACCGCCCTCGGCGTCACCGAGGGAGTAGGCCAGCAGGTAGGGCATGTCGCTGCCGTCGGGGGCCTCGCCGCTCCAGGCCAGCACGGAGAGGGTGCCGAGGTCGGCGGGGCGGAAGGGGCGGGTCTCGCTTGGGGTTGAGGTCACCGCGCGACCCTATGACGGGCCGTGGGGCGGCCGGGTGCCCGCTCACCCGACCGGCGGACGCCGGCCGGCCGGGCCACACGAACGAGGGACACCCCTCGGTGTCCCTCGAACGGCCCATCGACGGTCCCGGCCCGGGGGCGCCTCAGCTCTGCAGCGGCAGACCGCCCAGCAGCGGGTTGTGCTGGTTGAGGGCGCCGGTCGCGGACTTGACCGCGTTGAGCGGGGAGCGCTTGTTCTCCGTGCTGAGCGCGTTCGACTGGTGCTGCAGCGGCATCGCCTGGTTCAGGTCCAGGCCGTCCTTGGTGAGGGTGTTCACGGCGCCGTTGAGGCTGGTGGGCGTGAGGTCGGCGGAGTTGGAGGCGAACGCGGGCGCGGCGACGCCGACGAGAGCCACGGAACCGGCGACGACGGCGACGGCCTTCAGCGACTTCATCATGTTCCTTTCTTCGGCGGCTTTCGGCAACGCAAGCCGCCCGGGGGAATTCTGACGCCGTGTCTAACGACGTGCGGGCGAGCCGGAAACCCCGTTCTCGGAAGATGTCGGAAGACATCGGAAGACATACGAGTTCGCGGCGACGCGGGGAAAACGGACCGGCCGTCCGCCCACATGACACACGGGCGAACGGCCGGACGGACGGAACAGCCGCCTCAGTCGTTGAGGCAGGTCTCGCCGAAGGCGGGGTTCAGCAGGCCGATCACGTCGACGGTGTCGCCGCAGACGGCGACCGGGACGTGGACCGGAACCTCGATGACGTTGCCGGACACCACGCCCGGGGAGTGGGTGGCGGCACCGTTCGCACCGCTGTTGGCGGCAGCCACACCGGCGCCGCCGGCAACGGCCGCCACGGCGGCGGTGGACAGGACCAGGCCCTTCGCGATACGCGACATGGAGAGGTCTCCTTGGGGTCGAAACAAACATTCGGGCGGATGCCCAGCGCTGTGTCAACGCGTGGCGCCGCCCCGGGTTGTGCCGCCAAAGGAGTGATCTCCGGGGAGCCGCCTTCACCACTCCGACACACTTGTCCGGTTTTGGCGAATTAATACGGATAGCGACTAGAGTTGCCAACCGCCTGACTCACCCGTATTGGCAGCACATCGCACTCTTGCCGTGTCCCTCTCTCCCGGAAAGAGCGAAGCCGGTCATGCGCAATCCCCTGGGCTCGCAGCCGTGCCGTGCGGTGACGAGCGCGCTCGTCGCCGAGCGCTGCCACACGGAGGTACCGCACGCTCGGCCGAACGGGCTACCCGGTCCGCGTGGCGCCGACGGCCGGGCGGGTGCGGTGCCCTACAACAGCGGCCGGAAAGGCATCGGCGGTCCGCTCATCCTCGCCACCGCCGACCGCTCGCCCGCTCCGCTCCGCGACCACGCCGATCCGGTGGAAGGCGTACTCGACTGCACGATCAACGAGCCCGGCCCGGTACGCGCCCCGCGTGAGCCCGCGTACGCCCAGACGCTCGGCCGTGTCCCGGATGTGTTCGATCTCGGCACCGGTCTCGGGCAGGGCGGTGACCAGCCGACCTTCAGGCTCGTTTCCCAGCGCGACGCGGCGTGGGCGGGCGCGCTCCTCGCCGCCGTGGACGTGCAGTAGTGCGGCGCGTTCCCGCCCGCAGTCCCGAGCGCCCCCGTGAGCGAGGAATCCCCGTATGCACCGATCAGCCACCGACCCTCGGCCACGGGTCCTGCACCTGACGCAACCCGTCGAGGGCGGGGTGGCCCGGGTCGTCCTGGACCTGGTGAAGGCCCAGCTCACGGCCGGTCTGCGGGTCACAGTGGCCTGCCCCGGTGGCGAACTGGCGGCCCACGCGCGGGAACTGGGCGCCGAGGTGCGCGGGTGGTACGCCGACCGCTCCCCGGGCGCCGGCCTCCCTGACGAGGTACGACGGCTCGCCCGCCTGCTCGACGAGGTGCGGCCCGAACTGGTGCACGCGCACAGCGCGAAGGCGGGGCTCGCCGGGCGGCTGGCCGTGCGCGGGCGCGTCCCGACCGTGTTCCAGCCGCACGCCTGGTCCTTCGAGGCGGTCGGCGGCGCCACCGCGGCGCTGGCGCTCAGGTGGGAGCGGTGGGGCGCGCGCTGGGCGCACCGAGTGGTGTGCGTCAGCGAGGCAGAGCGCGCGACCGGCGTGCACGCCGGAATCCGCGCCCGCTACACGGTCGTCCCGAACGGCATCGACACCGCCCACTTCACCCCGGCCCCGGCAGACACCACTTGCTCCGCCCCGGCGGCGACCGCCCCCGGCGAGCGTGCTCCCCTCGTCGTCTGTGTCGGGCGGTTGTGCCGGCAGAAGGGGCAGGACCTGTTGCTGCGGGCCTGGCCCGAGGTGCTCCGGCGGGTGCCGGGGGCCCGGCTGGCGCTGGTCGGCGACGGACCCGACCGGGACGCACTGCGCCGGCTCGCCCCCGCCTCCGTCGAGTTCACGGGCGCCGTCGCGGATGCCCGCCCCTGGTACCGGGCCGCCGACCTGGTGGTGCTGCCCTCACGCTGGGAGGGCATGGCACTGGCCCCGCTGGAGGCGATGGCCTGCGGGCGGCCGGTGCTGGTCACCGACGTCGACGGCGCCCGGGAGAGCCTGCCGCCCACGCACGCCGCACACTGCCTGGTCCCGCCGGGACGGCCGGGCGCGCTGGCCGGGGCCGTGGCCGGGCTGCTGCTCGACCCGGAGCTGCGCGCGTCGCTCGGTGACCGGGGGCGGCGGCACGTCCAGTCCACCCATGACGTGCGGCGCACGGCGGAGGCGGTCGCGGAGCTGTACCGCGAACTCCTCGGCGGGCGACCGCCCGTGTCCTTTGAGCGCAGGGAGTCCATCCACTCGTGACCGCGGAAAGCACCGTCCCCTCCCCCGGCCCGCAGCCACGGGACCACGCACTCTCGCCCGTCTCGGTGCTGCCGGCCCGCACCGCCGGCGGCTTCCGGTTCCCGCTGCGGCGCCCGCCCGCCCGGCACGTCTCCCCGTTGCCGCTGCTCGCCGCCGATCTGTGCGCCGCCCTGCTCGGCGCGCTCGCCCTGGACGCGGCCGTGCGCCGGCCCGTGCTGATCGGAGTACTGATGTCCGGGGCGATACTGCTGCGCCCGCCGACGCCCCGGCGGACGGCAGGCGTACTGGACGAACTCCCCGCCGTCTGCGGTCGGATCGCCGTCGTCTGGCTGGGCCTGGCCGCCGCCCTGGCCGCCTGGGACCCGGACCGCGCACTGTCCGCACACGTCCTGCTGCTGGGTTTCGCCCTGCACGCGGCGGCGGCCGGCGCGGGTCGCGGACTGGTCCACCGGCGCCGACGCGTCGCCCTGCTGCGCCGGCCGCGGGCCGCCCTGGTCATCGGCCCCGCCACCACCGCCCAACGGGTCGCCGCCGCCGTGCTGCGCCACCCGGACTGCGGGGTACGCCCGGTCGGCGTGGTCGCCGAGCACCCCGACGGCACCGGGGGCCTGCCCGTGCTCACCACCGGGCAGGAGGTCGAGCGGGCCCTCATCCAGAACGGGGTCCGGGCCGTCCTCACCGTCCACCCCGCCGTCCGCACCGAACAGGGCCCGCTGCTGCGGGCGCTGGCCGAGTCGGGCTGCGTGGTCTGGGAGGTCGACGCCGACTCACCGGCGTACGAGATGCGCGACCAGCTCGCCGGGTTCTCCTGCCGTCGCCTGGACATGGGGGCGCGGCGGCGCGGCAGCGTCGGCAAGCGGATCCTGGACATCGCCGTGTCCGGGGCGGCGCTCGTCCTGGTCAGCCCACTGCTCCTGGTGTGCGCCGCGGTACTGCGTCTCACCGACGGGCCGGGGGTCGTCTTCCGGCAGGAGCGCATCGGCAAGGGCGGCCGCCCCTTCACGCTGCTGAAGCTGCGCACCCACCGCCCGGTCGACGAGCACGAGGCCGCGACCCGCTGGAGCGTCGCGGGCGAGGTCCGGATGAGCCGCTTCTGCCGGTTCCTGCGCCAGACCTCGCTCGACGAGCTGCTCCAGCTGTGGAACGTGCTGTGGGGCGACATGAGCCTGGTCGGCCCGCGCCCCGAACGGCCTTACTTCGTCGGGCAGTTCAGCCAGACCTACCCGGGCTACGCGGCCCGCCACCGGATGCAGACGGGGATCACCGGGCTCGCCCAGATCCACGGGCTGCGCGGCGACACCTCCATCGAGGACCGCGCCCGCTTCGACAACGCCTACATCGACGACTGGTCGCTGTGGCAGGACGTCTGCATCCTGCTGCGCACCGCGGCCGCGCTCGTGCGCTCGACGGGGAGCTGACGATGAGTTTCGCACTGTCGCCGGCCAGGCCGCTGCGGCTGCCGCCGGTCCTGGCCGCGGTCGCCGTCCTCGCGGTCCTCGCGCTGCCGCTCGCCCCGGGCGGCGCGGAGGGCGGCGCAGGACCGGCCGACGCGGTGTCCGCGCTGGTCGTGCTGTACGCCGCGCTGCGAGTGGTCCGGGAGCGGCGCCGCCCGCTGTCCGCCACCGCCGCCGTGGTGCTGGGCATGCCGGTCGTGGGGCTCGCGGTGGCCGCGACGGGCGCGGCCTCGCCGGGGGCGGGGCTGACCGGTCTCGGCCGCTATCTCCAGGTGTTCGTGCTGGTGCCGGCCGCCGTGCTGCTGCTGGTCCGGGACCGGGCCGACTTCCGGCTGCTGGCCTGGTCGTTCGTGGGGCTCGCGGGCTGGCAGGGCGCGGTCGGGGTGCACCAGTACGTCACCGGGACCGGCGCGTCGTACCAGGGCGAGGAGATCCGCGCGGTCGGCACGTTCGGGCCGCAGGACGTGATGGGCATGGCCACGGTGGTGGCCTTCGGCCTGGTGTGCGCGGTGGGGCTGGCCCTGGGGCGGGCGCCGGTACGGCAGCGGGTGGCCGCGGGCGCCTGCGCGCTCGGGCTGCTGGTGCCGCTGGCCGTGTCCTTCAGCCGCGGGGCCTGGATCGCGACGGTGCTCACCTGCGGTGCCCAGCTGGCGCTGGCCGGGCTGCGGCAGGCGCTGAAGGTGGCCGCGGTCGCGGTCGCCGCGGGTGTGGTGCTGGTCGGCGGCTTCGGGGTGGGTACGGCGATGCTCCAGGAGCGGCTCAACAGCATCGGGCAGGTCACGGACGCGCCGGACCAGTCGGTGGTCGACCGCTACACGCTGTGGGCGGCGGCGACCGGGATGTGGCGTGAACACCCGGTCACCGGCGTCGGGTTGAAGAACTTCCCGGCGTACCGGGACGGGCACGCCTCGCTGGCGCTGTCCTCCGGGAGCGACACGGAGGGGGCGGGGGCCGCGTACCGGAAACAGCCGCTGCTGTCGCCGCACAACATGTATCTGCTGGTGCTCAGCGAGCAGGGGCTGCTCGGTCTGCTGGCACTGGGCGGCAGCTGGCTGGCGCTGCTGGTGTGCGGGTTGCGGGGGTGGTGGCGGGTCCGCCGGGACGGCCGGGGCCTCGACTGCGCGTTGGTGGCCTGCGGGTTGCTGATCTGGCAGCTCGTGGACTTCGCGTACGCCGACATCGGAGGGCCGTCGACGGTGCTCACGGCGGTGGTGTTCGGGGCGGTGGCGTGGTGGGCGTTGGTGGGGGCGGCGTGATTCCGGGGGTGCGGGAGTCGGAGGAGTCGGAGGTCGGCTGCGGGCCGGTGGGGGTTGACCGTGCCGGCGCGGCGGAGCCGCGGGTGGCACCGCCCCGCGTCCCTGAGGGGGCGCATCCCTCCCGGGGTTTCCTCGCCAAGGCGGCTTTCGGGACCGCTGTTCTCTCCATTCTCGGGTCGGTGCTCGGGCTCGTCCGGGACCAGTCGCTCGCCCGGCTCTTCGGGGCCGGGCGGGACACGGACGCGTTTCTCGTCGCCTGGACGGTGCCCGAGTTCGCGGCCACGCTGCTCATCGAGGACGGCCTGGCCTTCGCGCTCGTCCCCGCCTTCAGTCTGGCCCTGGCCCGGCGGGCGCAGGGGGCGCCCGGTGACCCCGTGCGGGCCCTGGTCGCCGGGACGCTGCCCAAGCTGGCCCTCGGCTTCGCCGGTGTCGGCGCCCTGTTGATCGGGGGCGCCCCGCAGCTCGTGGAGGTGCTCGCGCCGGGCCTGCGCGACCCCGGGCTCGCCGTCGGCTGCACCCGGTTCACGGCGACCTGCGTGCTGACCTTCGGGCTGGCCGGGTACTGCAGCGCCGCCCTCCGCGCCCACCGGCGCTTCCTCGCCCCGGCCGCGATCTACGTCGCCTACAACACCGGCATCATCACCGCGATGTTCGCGCTCGGCGGTCACTGGGGCGTGCGGTCGGCGGCGTTCGGGGTCGCGGTCGGCGGCGTTCTGATGACCGCCGTACAACTTCCCGTCCTGGTCAAGCAGTTACGGCACGGAGCCAGGGCGTCCGGCGCGGCCGCCGGGGCCGGGACGCAGCCCCTGAACGTCGCGCTGATGGCCACCGTGCTGCTCTTCGCGCTGTGCCGGCAGTCCCAGGTGCTGATCGAGCGGTTCCTCGCCTCGCACCTGGGCTCCGGGGCCATCTCGTACCTCAACTACGCGCAGAAGGTCGCGCAGATCCCGATGACGATGTCGCTGATGCTGTGCACGGTCACCTTCCCGGTGGTGGCCAGGGCGCTGGCCGAGGGCGACACGGAGCGGGCCCGGCTCCGGGTGGAGCGGGATCTCGTCGTGGCCGCGGCCGTCGTACTGCTCGGCGCCGCCGTGGTCGTGGCCTGTGCGCCGCAGCTCATCCGTCTGCTGTTCCAGCGTGGGGCGTTCACGGCCGAGGACACCGCCGCGACCGCCGGGGTGATGCGGGTCTACGCGCTCGGGCTGCTCGGGCAGACCATGGTCGGCGCGTTGGTCCGCTCCTACTTCTCGGCGGGCCGCGCCACCTGGTACCCGGTCGGCGCCATGGTCGCCGGGATCGTCGTGACCTCCTGGATCGGCGCCCTCACGGTCGGCCCGTACGGCGTCACCGGCATCGCCGCCGCCAACGCCACCGGTATCACCGTCACCGCCGTGCTGCTGCTGGCCGGCACCGGCCCGCGCAGCGTCCCGATCCACACCCGGCGGGTGCTGGCGGAGCTGAGCCGGCCGGTGCGGGCCGCCGTGGTCGCGACGGTCGTCGGGACCTTCGCCGCCGGGCGCCCGGCGGATCCGCTGACCGGTCTGGCCGCCGGGGCCACGACCGTGACCGTCGTCTTCGTCCTCCTCGGCTGGGCCCTGGACGCCCAGGGCTTCGCCTCCGCACTCCGTTCCGTCGGCACCGTCACCCGAAGGCTCGCGCATGCCGTGTTCCACTGAGTCCGCAGAGAAGGCCGGCCCCCGCACCGGCCCGGTCCCCTGGGTCGCCATGTACCACTCCGTGGGCGACCGCTCCGACGACCCGTACCGGATCACCGTCACCCCCGAACGGCTGGAGAGACAGCTGAGCTGGGTGCGCCGGCGGGGGCTGCGCGGGGTGTCGGTCGGCGAGCTGCTCGCCGCCCGGGCGCGCGGCGCGGGGCGCCGGCTGGTGGGGCTGACCTTCGACGACGGGTACGCCGACTTCCTGGACCACGCCCTGCCGCTGCTCGACCGCTGGGGCTGCGGCGCCACCCTGTTCGTGCTGCCGGGCCGGCTCGGCGGCAACAACGCCTGGGACCCGCTCGGCCGGCGCAGACCGCTGCTCACCGCCGACGGGATCCGGCGGGCCGCGGCGGGCGGCGTGGAGATCGGCTCGCACGGGCTGACCCACGTCGACCTGACGCGGGCCGACGCCGACACGGTCAAGGCCGAGGTCGCCGGCAGCCGGGCCCTGCTGGAAGACCTGACCCAGACGCCCGTGGCGGGTTTCTGCTACCCGTACGGCGCCGTCGACCGGCGCACCGTCGACGCGGTGCGGGACGCCGGTTACGGCTACGCCTGCGCCATCGACCCCGGCGACCTGAACAGCGTGCACGCCCTGCCCCGCCTGCACATCGGCCAGAACGACAACGCGCTGCGCCTGTTCCTGAAGTACCGGCTGCACCGGCTGCGCCGCCGTCCGGTGGAGGGGGTGTGAATGAAGGCGCTGCACGTCATCACGGGGCTCGGGGTCGGCGGCGCGGAGCAGCAACTGCGGCTGCTGCTCCGCCACCTGCCGGTCCCCTGCGACGTGGTCACGCTCACCAACCCCGGGCCGGTCGCGCACGGTCTGGCCGCCGACGGGGTGCGGGTGGTCCATCTCGGGATGGCCGGGAACCGGGACCTGGCCGCGCTGCCCCGGCTGGTCCGGCTCATCCGCCGGGGCCGCTACGACCTCGTCCACACGCATCTCTACCGGGCCTGTCTGTACGGGCGGATCGCCGCCCGTCTGGCGGGGGTGCGGGCCGTCGTCGCCACCGAGCACTCGCTCGGCGACTCACAGCTGGAGGGCCGTGAACTGACCACCGGGGTACGGGCGTTGTACCTCGCGGGCGAGCGGCTCGGCCGGTCCACGGTCGCCGTCACCCCCACCGTCGCCGAGCGGCTGCGCCGGTGGGGTGTGCCGGGCCCGCGGATCGAGGTCGTACCGAACGGCATCGACCTGGAGCGCTTCCGCTTCGACCCGGCCGTCCGGCAGCGCACCCGGGCCCGGCTCGGGCTCCCCGAGGACGCCTATGTCGTCGGCGGGGTCGGCCGGCTCGCGCCCGGCAAGCGGTTCGACGTCGCCGTCCGGGCCCTCGCCCGGCTCCCGCGCGACCACTGGCTGCTGCTGGTGGGCGGGGGTCCCGAGGAGCACAGGCTGCGCCGGGTCGCCGAGGCCGCCGGGGTCGCCGGCCGGGTGCTGTTCACCGGCGAGCGGCCGTACGTCTCCGCCGGCCCCGAGGACCCCGACCTGCCCGCGCTCACCGCCGCGATGGACGTCCTGGTCTCGCCGTCGGCCGAGGAGGCCTTCGGGCTCGCGGTCGTCGAGGCGCTGGCCGCCGGACTGCCGGTGCTCTACAGCTCCTGCCCGGCCGTCGAGGACCTGCCGGCCGCCGCCGCCCCGGGCGCCCGCCGGGTCCGGGGCGGGGCCGGCGCCTACGCCGAGGCGCTCGCCGCCGTCCGCGCCGCCGGACGCGGTCCGCGCACCGCGCCGGAGGCCGCCCGCCACTACTGCATCACCCGCAGCGCCGCCCAGCTCATGGACGTCTACGCGGCCGCACTCGCCACCACACCCCAGGGAGTCAGTACGCCATGACCGAGAACCCCGTCCGAGCATCACGCCGCTTCGCCCGCGCACTGCCGCCCTGGTCGCTGCTGGCGGCCGGGATCGTCGCGGGCGGCCTGCTGGGCGGCGCCTACGGCGTGGTCGAGCCGGCCACCTACACGGCCACCAGCTATGTCATCGCCGTCCCCACCGAGGGGTCCGACACCGCCACCGCACAGGGCTTCGCGCAGGCCTACGGCCGGGTCGCCACCCAGCTCGCGGTGCTCGCGGACGCCCAGATGTGGGCCGGGGTGCCGGTGAACACCCTGCGGCAGAGCGTGCAGACGGAGACCTCGCCGGACGCGCCGATGGTCGCCGTCTCCGCCACCTCGCCGCACGCCCTGCAGGCCGCCGACATGGCGAACGCGGTGGCCCGCTCGCTCACCCAGCACGCCAACGGCACCAAGGCCGACACCCACGTCGAACTCCTCCAGTTCTCCCGTGCCGCGAAGCCGGCCGCGCCCACCTCGGCATCGCCGAAGGTGACCGGTCTGGTGGGCGCGAGCGCGGGCGGCCTGCTGGCCGGTCTGGTCCTGCTGGTGCGGCCCCGGCGCCGGCCGGAGGAGACCGCGTTGCAGGCCTCTGTCCCCGGTCCGGCCGTCGCCGCCGACGTACACGGCCAGCTGTGACGACGACGGCCCACCGGACCCTCGCCGCGCACACCACCGAACTCGTCACCGACGAGGCCGCCTTCGCCGCCCTGGCCCCCGCCTGGGACCGCCTCTACCAGCGGTGCGGCACGGCCACCCCGTTCCAGAGCCACGCCTGGCTGCACTCCTGGTGGCGCTCCTACGGCGTCCCGGGCCGGCTCCGGCTGGTCCTGGTCCGGCACGGCGGTGAGCTCGTCGGCGTGGCCCCGCTGATGCTGGTGCACCGGCCGCTGCCCGCGCTGGTGCCGCTGGGCGGAGCGATCTCGGACTACGCGGACGTGCTGCTCACCGACGCCGACGACGGCCGGGCGGTCGGCGCCCTCACCCAGGAGCTGGCACGGGCGGCCCGGACGGCACTGATCGACTTCCGCGAGGTGCGGCCGGGCGGTGCGGTGGAACGGGTCTACGACCGCTGGCGCGGACCGTGCCGGAAGGTGCCCGACTCGCTCTGTCTGGAGCTGCCCGCGGTGTCGATGGAGGAGCTGGTCACCCGGCTGCCGTCGAACAAGGCCCAGCGGGTGCGCGCCAAGCTGCGCAAGCTGGGCTCCCTCGGGGTGCGCCGGGACGCCGTACCGCCGGAGGACGTCGACGCGGCGCTCGGCCGGCTGCTGGAACTGCACCGGCTCCAGTGGCAGGGGCGGAAGGTGACCACCGAGCACCTCCAGCCCCGCTTCCGGGAGCATCTGGTGCGCTCGGTGGGGCCGATGGTGCGCTCCGGGGACGCGGTGGTCACCGAGTTCAGGCTGGACGAGGAGGTGGTCGCCGTCGACCTGACCCTGCTGTCGCCCAGCCTGGCCGGCGGCTACCTCTACGGGGCGCATCCGCGGTTGCGGGAGCACAAGGCGGACGTGGCCGTGATGCTGCTGGACGCCTGCACCCAGCACACCGGCACCAGCGAGCGGGGCGCGCTGAGCCTGCTGCGCGGCGACGAGCCGTACAAGCACCACTGGCGGCCCCGGCCGGTCGTCAACCAGCGGCTGCTGCTGGCCCGGCGGCGCACCGCCCCGCTGCTGACGGCGGCACTGTGCGACGCCGCCGCCCGGCAGCGGGTCAAGGAGGTGCTGCGTCGTTGGAAGGAGCACCGGCAGGACTAGTCCCGCACGGGTGGTCACCAGTCGAGGCCGACGCAGAGCTCCCCGCCGAGCCAGTACTCGACCCAGTCGCCCAGGTCCATGAGGGTGCAGTCGGGCGAGGGCGTGGTGGCGGTGGGCACGGGCACCGGGGTCGGGAGCTGTGTCTGGGGCGGTGTCGAGGTCGGGGCGTGTGTCGCGGTCGGGGTCTGGGTCGGGGCGTCGGTTCTGCCGAACAGCTCGGAGCGGTAGATCCGCGAGGAGCGCGGGTTGGCCGAGCACTGCCAGACACCGTGCGGGCAGTAGTCGGTCAGCGTGTTGTACAGCGGCTTGTGCTCGTCCAGCCAGGCGAGCATCCGCCGCATGTACTCGGGGTCGTCGCCGTTGCGGAAAAGGCCCCATTCCGGATAGGAGATGGGTTTTCCGTGCGCCTTCGCGAAATCCACGTGCTGCTGGAGTCCGTAGGGCTCCCGCACCTGTTCGTCGAAGGAAAGCCCGGTCGGCTGGTCGTACGAATCCATGCCGATGACGTCGACCGTGCTGTCCCCGGGATAGCACTCCGTCCACGGTACGGCGTCACGGCCCCGGCTCGGCGTGAAGTCGAACCGGAATTTCTGGCCCGGCACCGCGCGCATGGTGGTGACGATCCGGTTCCAGTACGTCTTCCAGGCCTCCGGGTCCGGCCCGCAACGATGGGTGTAGGTAATGCCGTTCATCTCCCAGCCGAGCACGATGACCGTGTCCGGCACGCGCAGCTCCACCAGCCGTTCGGCCAGGGCCCGGAAGTGCTGGTCGAACTCGCCGGCGGCGCCCCGCCGCAGCAGCGAGCGGACCTCGCCGTCCCCGATGCCGTCCTCGTTGCGCTCCTGCATCGGCACGTTGAGGACGAGCATCCGGTCGGCCCGCTGCCGCCGCCAGTGCGCCCAGACGTCCAGGAAGCCGGGGGCGCCCTCGATGTCGGACCAGCGGTCGCCGGGCAGGTAGGTGTGCGCGACCTTGAGCTCGGTGCCCCCCAGCCAGCTGCTCAGCTGTGCCATGCGGGCCACCCCGAGCGGCCCGGAGTCGAGGAAGGCACCGAAGGCCGGCGGGGTGGCCCGGACGGAGCCGGCCGCGGACGGCGTGGGACTGGCCGGTACCGGCAGAGGAGCCGCCGACGGCGGGACGGACGTCGTGGGGGTGGCGGCCGGGACGGGCGTGGCGGCCGGGGTCGGGGGGACGACCCGCACCACCCCCGGCCCCGCGGCGAAGCCGAGACCGGCCGTCAGGGTCGCCGAGGCGACGACCGCCACCGCGACCACGGCCACACGGGACGACCGGAAACTGGGCCGCTTTCTGCGCTGTGGAGCCATTACCGCTCCTTTCTCCACCGGTACTGACACTCAGTCATATCAATATGAATTCCGCCAGTGCGGCTGCGGCTTTCGGGTGCCCCGGGCGCCCGCACGGGTGAACCGACGCAAAGGAAAAGGTCCGTGTCCCTGCTGGACGTACGGGTCCCCGCGGTGCTGCTGCGGATCGACCGGAATCCCTTTCACCACGGCACTCTGGGAGCCGTACGCTCTCTCGGAAGAGCCGGTGTCGACGTCCACGTGGTCGCCGACTCCGCCGGCAGTCCGGTCCGCAGTTCCCGGTTCGTACGGGAGCTGCATCCGCCGCCGGCGCCGGGCGCGTCGGCCACCGAGATCGTGGCCGTGCTGCGCCGGGTGGCAGCGCGGATCACCCGTCCTGCGGTGCTGATCCCGATGGACGACGCGAGCGCGATCGCGGTGGGCCGGTTCCGCGAGGATCTGGCGCCGGACTACCTGCTGCCGCGGCAGCCCGGCGCGCTGCCCGAACGTGTCGCCGACAAGGCGGAGTTGGCCGAGGTGTGCGCGGCGGCCGGGATCCCGCACCCCGGGACGCTGGTCCCGGACAGCGCCGAGCAGGCGGCGGCCGCCGCCTGGCGGCTGGGGCTGCCGGTGGTCGCCAAGTGGAGCCGGCCCTGGCTGGTGCCGGCCGGGGCCGGACTGCGCAGCACGGTCGTGGTGCGCTCGGCACGGGAGGCGCGGGAGCTGTTCCTGCGGGCCGAGGAGGCGGGCAGCAGGCTGCTGCTCCAGGAGTTCCTGCCGCCCGGCCCGGACCGCGACTGGTTCTTCCACGGGTACGCCGACCGCACCGGGGCGGTGCGCGCGGGCGGGGCCGGCCGCAAGCAGCGGTCCTGGCCGCGCGACGCCGGACTGACCGCGGTGGGCCGGTGGACGCCGAACGCGCAGGTCCGGACACTGGCCGAGCGGCTCATCGGCGAGCTGGGCTTCCGGGGCATCTTCGACCTGGACTTCCGCCGCTGCGGCAGCACCGGCCGCTACCACCTGCTCGACTTCAACCCGCGCCCGGGCGCACAGTTCCGGCTCTTCGCCGACAGCGCCGGGCTGGACGTCGTACGCGCCCTGCACCTGGACCTGACCGACCGTCCGCTGCCGGCCGGGGTACCGCTGGCCGGGCGGGCGTTCGTGGTGGAGAACTACGCGCCGCTGAGCGCGCTGCGCCCGGCGCCGGGCGGCCGGGAACTGGCCTGGAGTGCCTCGGACGACCGGGGACCGGCCCTGGCGATGTGGGCGCTGTGGGGCCGCCACGTGACGGAGCGGCTCCTCGACCGGCTCCTGGAGCGGCTGCGCCGCGGGGCGGCCGGTCCGGTGGGGATCGCGCACTCCCCCGTGGTCCGGCAGGCCGGCGAGCCCACCGTGGCCGCCGCCCCGGCCGAGGAACTCTCCGGGGTGTCCGGCCTGCCCGGCCCGCCCGACCTGTCCGGTGAGGAGAAGGCGAGCAGGTGCTGAGGTACGGCCTGCCGGCGGTGGGCGCGGGTGCGGGCGTTCGGCCGCCCGATGGCGCCCTGACGCGCCCTGGGCGCCCAACCTGTGGGCCGCGGGGGCCGGTTGGCATCTTGTACGTGTACTGCGCGGGCCGGGGTGTCCCGGCGGGGCGACGGGAGTCCGCACCGGACGCGATGGGAAGCTGACGGACGGGTGCCGGGCGTTTGGGGCGTCCGGCACCCGGTTTCCGCTACGGCCGGCGCGATGCGGCCCGGCCCCGGCGGAACAGGAACGCCCCGGCCGCGATCAGCGCGGCGCTGGCGCCCGAGGCCGCGATCATGGCCGCACTGCCGGTGTGCGGCAGGGTGGGCCGGTGGTGGTACCCGTGGTGGGGCGGCTTCGGCGGGTGCGTGTACGGAGGGGGCGACGTCGGGGGTGGAGACGTCGGGGGTTTCGTGGTCGGCGGAGGCGACGTCGGCGGCTTCGTGGTCGGCGGCGGGGAGGTGTGCGGGGGCTTGGTGTGGTCGCCGTAGCCGGGCGGGGTGTGGTCGCCGTAGCCGGATGGGGTGTGGTCGCCGTATGCGGACGGAGACTGCTCGCCGTACGCGGACGGAGACTGCTCGCCGTACGCGGGCGGGGTGTGGTCGCCGTATGCGGAGGGGGACTGTTCGCCGTACGCGGGCGGAGACTGCTCGCCGTACGCGGGCGGGGTCTCCTCGCCGTAACCGGTGGGCGCCTTGTCGCCGTAGGCGGGGGATGTCTCACGGCTGCCGGACGGCGGGGTGGTGCCCGACTCGCTGCCGGAGGTCGCCTCGGGCCCGTGCCCCACGGTGCCGCCGACCTGGATCCCGGTGCCCGAGTCGTCGCGGCCCGAGTCGCCGTGGCCGGCCTTGATGCCGGCGGCCTCCTCGGCGGCGGCCCCGGCACGGTCGGCCGCCTCGTGAGCAGCCTCCACGGAGCCGGTCTCGACACGGTCGGCCTGCTCGGGGCCCGCGACCTGCCGGGCGGCGGCCTCGGCACGGTCGGCCGCCTCGTGAGCAGCCTCCTCGGCGACGGCCCCGGCACGGTCGGCCGCCTCGTGAGCAGCCTCCTCGGCGGCGGCCTCGACACGTTCGGCCACCTCGCGGCCGGCCTCGGCGGGAGCGGCGACCTCGTGAGCGGCCTCCGCCGGAGCGGCCTCGACGCGGTCGGTCTTCTCGGGGGCCGCCGGTTCGGGAGCGGCGGCCTCGGGGGCGGCGGACTTCTCGGGGGCGCGGTCGGCGCTGTGCTCGTCCGAACCCGAGCCGTTCGCACAGGAGTTGCCGCAGGCACCGGCCGGAACGCCCGCCGGTCCATGGGCGTCGCTGCCGGACACGACACCCGGCGGGCCGGCTGCGGCCCCGGTCGCGTCCGTGCCCGCGAGCGCGGGACTGCCGTACAGGGACAGGATGCTCGTCGCGGCGGCGGCCGCGAGCATCCCCCTGCTGAGGGTCTGTCGCAATCTCGTGGTCTTCCTGCTTGAAGAAGTGGGAAAGGCCGGCCTCGGAACGCAGATGCGAAGAATCGACGATCCGAGGCCGGCCGTGACAGCCGGGAGGCTGGTGAGCTGAGTGACGTCGTCAGCTGTT
Source organism: Streptomyces sp. NPDC007162 (assembly GCF_040634175.1). NCBI lineage: Bacteria > Bacillati > Actinomycetota > Actinomycetes > Kitasatosporales > Streptomycetaceae > Streptomyces > Streptomyces sp. NPDC007162. The sequence goes on along the minus strand of NZ_JBEYFC010000136.1, from coordinate 1,005 downwards.
GGCGCAGGTGGCGGCGAGCGCCGGGTTCAGCAGCGCGATGACGTCGACGGTGTCGCCGCACGCCTCGACCGGGATGTGGACCGGAACCTCGATCACGTTGCCGGAGACAACGCCCGGAGAGTTGGCGGCGGCGCCCTCCGCACCGGCACTGGCGAAGGCGGGGATGGCACCGCCCAGCGCCAGGAGCGCGCCGGCGACCACAGCAGCGGTCTTCTTCATGAACTTTCCCTTCTCTGCGGTCATGCCCGTATGTCGGCCGAAACCGAGCGAGCACAGCATGAACGGCTCGCACCATGACCGGCAGGCTGTAGAACGAGGAATAGACAGCCGAAGAAACTGAGGAACGCGTGCCGTCGGTCAATTCACTCGAACGCACTCCGAGAATTGACACAAAGAGCGGAAACGCTTCTGCTGACAGCGGAAATCAACCGGACATGACGAAAGCCCGCCCGGGCGGCGCAAGAACGCGCACCGCCCGGACGGGCTCCACGGGACCGGGGTCACTGGTTGGCGACGCCGTTGGCCGCGAGGACCGAGATGTCGTCCAGGACGTGCGAGACCGGCTCGTCACCCTTGGCCTGGGTGGAGTTCTCGGCGCACTGCTGGTTCTGCGGCGCGGACAGGACCGGAATGTCCTGGGCCACGCCGACGGCGGCGATGAGGCCGAGGATGCCCTGGGCGTTCGCCTTCACCGGGAGGCCGACGCAGAGCTTGTTGAGCGAGCTCTGGACCAGGGTGGCCTGCGGGCTCATCTTGCCCTTGGTCACCTGGTTGCCGAACGTCTCGGTGGCCCCGTTGCCGCTGGCGGAGGTGGTGCCGCGGTCGTTCCCGGTGGCAAGCGCCTGGGGGGCTGCCGCCGCCGACACGCCTACGACGGACACGGCGACCGCCGCCGCGGCCATTGCCTTCTTCAGCATTTCGCTTTTCCTTTCCTGGCTCCAGGCCAAGACGGACGTTCCTGTCCGGCATCAACCCCCTGCAACCGGATTGGTTGCGGCACGGAGC
>NZ_JBEYFC010000135.1:0-19956 GCF_040634175.1 Streptomyces sp. NPDC007162 | reverse complement strand
CGGGAGCCACGGAAGGCAAGCACCGATCAGCCACATCCGGCCCTCCCGGGCCGCCTAACAACTTACGGAGCACCGATGCAGCACCTTTACGAGATAGATGTCCGAGTTCCGATGCGTGACGGTGTAGCCCTCGCCGCCAACGTGTGGCATCCAGTCGAGGAGAAGGCGCCGACGCTGCTCGTGCGCATGCCCTACGGCAAGGACGTGTTCGGCGTCACCCTGGGCGGGGTCATGCCCGACCTCATGGCTCTGCTGGAGGCCGGTTACGCGTTGGTGGTGCAGGACTGCCGCGGCACCCATCGCTCGGAGGGCGAGTTCGTGCCGCACATGGCCGACCGCAACGACGGCGAGGACACCGTCGCCTGGATCGCCGACCAGCCGTGGTCCGACGGCACGGTGGGCATGTACGGAGCGTCCTACCTCGGGATGGTCCAGTGGGAGGCCGCCGTGACCGGCGCCCCCGCCCTCAAGGCGATCGCGCCGTCCGTCACCTCGATCGACAACTACGAAGCGCCCTGGTACGGCCCGGGCGGTGCGCTCTCACTGAGCCTGGTCACCGCCTGGAACGCCATGATGTACATGGCCGACGCCCAGCGGTCCCTGGCGGCCGGTGAGGGCTCCGTGTCCCAGCTGGAGCAGCTCGGCCAGGCGGCGCTGTTCCCGGCGCCGCTGAACGACGTGCTGCCGACGGCCGAGGTCCCGGTACTGGCGGAGTACGGGAAGTGGTGGGACGACTGGATGGCGCACCCGTCCCACGACGAGTACTGGGACGCCATGGAGCTCACGCCTGAGCTCAAGAACGTCACCGTCCCGGCGCTGAACATCGGCGGCTGGTACGACCTCTACATCGGGCAGACGGTGCGCACGTACACCACCGCCCGTCAGAAGGCGGGCAGTGCGCACGCACGCGAGGGCCAGCGGTTGATCATCGGTCCGTGGGATCACATGTCCACGAGTGGTGTCTATCCCGACCGCTCCTTCGGACCGCTGGCCACTGCGCAGATGATGGGTCTGACCGGCCTGCACGTGAAGTTCTTCGACCGCTGGCTGCGCGGCGACACCACCGCTCTGGACGGCGTGGCACCAGTGAAGATCTTCGTCATGGGCATCGACCAGTGGCGCGACGAGCAGGAGTGGCCGCTGCCCGACACGCAGTGGACCGACTACCACCTCACCAGCGCCGGCCACGCCAACACCGCGGGCGGCGACGGCGTGCTGACGACCGAGCCGCCGACCGGCGCCGGGCACGACACCTACCTCTACGACCCGCGCCGCCCGGTTCCCACGGCCGGCGGGGCGACCATGCCGGTGACACTGGAACTCTGCGGCCCGGTCGACCAGCGGACCGTCGCCGCCCGCGAGGACGTCCTGTGCTTCGCCGGCCCGGTGCTCGAGGAGCCCGTCGAGGTCACCGGCCCGGTCAGCCTGACCCTGTACGTCTCCTCGTCGGCCGTGGACACCGACTTCACCGCCAAGCTCGTCGACGTCTTCCCGGACGGCAAGGCGATCAACCTGTGCGACGGGATCCTGCGCACCCGCTACCGGGGCGGCCCGGCCACCGAAGAGTTCATGGAGCCCGGGACGGTCTACGAGATCACCATCGACATGACCGCCACGTCCAACGTCTTCCTGCCCGGTCACCGCATCCGCGTGGACATCTCCAGCAGCAACTTCCCCCGCTACGACCGCAACACCAACACCGGCGGCGTCATCGCCCACGAGAGCGAGGAGCAGATGATCCCCGCGATCAACCACATCCACCACGGGCCGAACCACCCCAGCCGCCTGGTGCTGCCGGTCATCGACCGGAAGGGCCGGTCATGAGCGCCGCCGACCGGGTCGCCGAGCTGACCGCGACCTTCGCGGCCCCTTCCCTCGACGTGGCCCACCTGCTGTGCGACCGGCACCCCGCCGACCGCGTCGCGTTCACCGTCGTCGACGGCGACGGCGACGGCACAGCTTCCACGCTGACCTTCGGCGAGCTCGCCGCGGGCTCGCACCGCTGTGCGCGGGCGCTCCAGGACCTCGGCGTCGGTCCGGGCGACAGGGTGGCGACCCTGATGGGCAAGGGAACCGACCTGGTCACCGTCATCCTCGCGAGCTGGCGGCTCGGCGCGGTCTACGTCCCGCTGTTCACCGCGTTCGCACCCCAGGCCATCGCCCTGCGCCTGGAGGGCGCCGGTGCGCACGTCGTGGTCGTCGACCCCGACCAGCGCCACAAACTCGACCCCGGCCCCGACCTGCCGGACGACCCCCAGCGCCGGATCGTCGTCACCGGACCCGGCGCGTCACCCGGTGACCTGTCGCTGGCCGACCTGATCGCGGCCGCGTCGCCCGAGCCGTTGCCCACCGTCACCACCAGCGGAGACGGCCCCCTGGTCCACATGTTCACCTCCGGCACCACCGGCAAGCCCAAGGGCGTCATCCACCCCGTCTCCTACATCACGGGATGGCAGATCTACCTGGAGTACGGCCTCGGTGTCACCCGCGACAGCACCTACTGGTGCGCCGCCGACCCCGGCTGGGCCTACGGGCTGTACGCCGCCATCGTCGCGCCGCTGGCCGCCGGCCTCCCCAGCCTCCTGCTGTCCGGCGGGTTCTCGGCCGAGAGGACCTGGCGCACTCTCCTCGACCACCGGGTCACCGACTTCACCGCCGCCCCGACCGTGTACCGGGGACTGCGCTCCTCGTCGGTGCCGGTGCCCGAGGGGCTGCGGCTGGAGCGGGCGTCCAGCGCGGGTGAGCCCCTGACTCCTGAGGTCAACGAGTGGGCCGGCGCCGCGCTCGGTCTCGCCGTGCACGACCACTTCGGCCAGACCGAGGTCGGCATGCCCCTGGCCAACCACCACCATCCCGAACTCGCCCGTCCGCTCAAGCCGGGATCCATGGGCCGGCCGGTACCCGGCTGGAGCCTCACCGTCCTGACCGACGAGAAGGACGAGCCCGCCGGAGAGGGCGTGCTCGGCCGGGTCGCGATCGACGTCGCGGCGAGCCCGCTGATGACGTTCCGCGACTACCAGAGCCCCGGGCAGAGCGCCTCCAAGTTCACCCCCGACGGCCGCTGGTACCTCACCGGCGACGCCGGGCGCGTCGACGCCGACGGCGACTTCTTCTTCTCCTCCCGCGACGACGACGTCATCATCATGGCCGGTTACCGGATCGGGCCGTTCGAGATCGAGAGCGTCCTCGCCCAGCATCCCGCGGTCGCCGAGTGCAGCGTGATCGGCGCCCCCGACGAGGTGCGCGGCGAGGTCATCGAGGCGTACGTCGTCCTCCGCGACGGAGTCGACGGCGGCGACGACGGCAAAGGCGGCGGCCACGGTTCACCGGAACTGGCCGCCGAGCTGCAGCAGTTGGTCAAGACCCGCTACGCCGCCCACGCCTACCCGCGCACGATCCACTTCATCGACGCCCTGCCCAAGACCCCCAGCGGCAAGACCCAGCGCTACCTGCTGCGCAACCGCCGCCGCGCCGAACTCGCCACCCCGGAGTCACGTTGACCGGCAAGGAACCGCTGCTCGTCGAGCAACGCGGCCCCGTCCGCTGGCTGTCGCTCAACCGCCCCGAGCGACGCAACGCCCTCGACATCACCCTCGTAGCAGCCCTCGACAAGCAGATCACCAGCGCCGAGGCCGATCCCGGTACCGCGGTCGTCGCGGTGGCCGGCAAGGGACCGAGCTTCTGCGCCGGAGGGGACTTCCACCAGTTCCTGGAGCTCCACGACGCGGGCCACAACCCGGTCGGCTTCCTGACCGACGTGTCGGCCTGCTTCAGCCGCATCGCGGCCAGCCCCAAACCCTGGGTCGCCGTGCTCCACGGTCACGCCGTCGCCGGTGGCCTCGAACTCGCCCTGGCCTGCGATGTCGTCGTCGCCGCCGACACCACGCTCATCGGCGACGGCCACCTCAACCGCCGCCTGGTACCGGCCGGCGGATCGAGCGTACGGCTGCCCGGCGCGGTCGGCCGGGGCCTGTCCCGCCGGCTCCTGCTGACCGGCGAACTGCTGCCCGCGACCGAATTCGAGAACACCGGCTGGATCCACTCGATCGTGCCCGAGGCCGACCTCGAAGCCACCGCCACCCGCATCTGCCACCAGCTGGCCGACCGCCACAGCCCCGCCCAGGAACACCTCAAGACACTGCTGCACCGGATCGACGGCATGGCCCCCGAACAGGCCCTGCGCGAGGAACTGGCCACCTTCGCCGACAACTGGTCGGCCAGCTCGGTGGCCGACGCCCTGCGGTCCTTCCTCACTCCCCCCACCACGAAAGCGGGCAACAAGTGAATCGCTACCAGGGACGCGTCGTCGCCGTCACCGGAGCCGCACAGGGACTCGGCCTCGCCATGGCGACCCGGTTCGCCGCGGAGGGCGCCGCGGTCGCGCTGGCCGACGTCAACGAACAGGCCCTCACCGCCGCCGCCAGGACCATCACCGACGCCCACGACGCGAAACTCCGCACCGACGTGGTGGACGTGACCGACTCGGCCCGGGTCAACGCCTGGATCGACGGCGTCACCACCCAACTCGGCCGACTCGACGTGCTGATCAACAACGCCGGGATCATCCGCGACAACCGCGTCGAGGACATCACCGACGAGGACTGGCACGAGGTCGTCAACGTCAGCCTCACCGGCGGCTTCCACTGCGCCCGCGCCGCGTTCGCACCGATGAAACGCCAGGGCTACGGCCGTATCGTCAGCTTCTCCTCGATGTCCTGGCGCGGAAACTTCGGCCAGACCAACTACGTGGCCGCCAAGGCCGGCATCGTCGGCATGACCCGCACCCTCGCCCTCGAAGGCGCCCGCCACGGCATCACCGCCAACGCCATCGCCCCCGGCCTCATCGAGACCCCCATGCTCGCCTCCATGAACGGCCCCGCACGCGACAAACTCACCCACAAGATCCCCATGCGCCACACCGGCCGCCCCGAGGACATCGCCGAAGCCGCGGCCTTCCTCGCAAGCGAGGCCGCCGGCTACATCACCGGTGTCGTCCTGGACGTGGACGGCGGCATCTCCATCGGCTCCTCGATCCGGTAACCGCGAACCCGGCGGGCCAGCAGGCGATCGTCTGCAGTGTCAGCCTTCGTCGTCCGGCCCACCCACACTGATCGACACGGGACCGCTCCCCTCGGGTACGTTAGGCAGTACGGTGGTACCCATTAGCAATGGTCGGCCTTCCGGCCGGACGACCAATCGCCGCTTCAGGCGGAGACGCTTATGGGAGACTACTGCGGTGACGGCCCCAACTGACTCGCGTGACCGACGTCCGCGCCGAACGGCGCGCAGGCGGGTCGTCGACACTCGCCGGCGGGACGAACTGCTGCGTCAGGCCGAGACGATCATCCTGGCCGAAGGCTTCACCGCGGTGACCATGGACGAGCTCGCCCAGCGACTGGGATGCTCCAAGGCGACGCTGTACAGCCTCGCCTCCACGAAAGAACAGCTGGTACTGGCGGTCACCCGCACCTTCTTCCGGGAGGCGACAGCCGAGATCGAACAGGCCGTCCAGTCCGAGCCCGACCCCAGGCAGCGCATCCGCGTCTACCTCACCGGCGTCGGCACGGCAATGCGCCGGCACTCCCACGCCTTCTACGACGACATGGTCGGCTACGAACCGACGGCACATATCTACCGCAAGAACTCCGCAGCCGCGGCGCACCGGGTCCACGAACTGATCGAGGAGGGCGTGCAGAGCGGCGTCTTCCGCGCACTCAACGGGCATTTCGCCGCCCAGGTCGTCGCAGTCACCATCGACGCGGTCCAGTCGGGGGTCCTCCTGGAGAGCACCGGCCTCACCGCCGGCGACGCCTTCTCCGAACTCGGAGACCTCCTGCTGGACGGACTCAGTTCGGGGCAGGGCGCATCACCCGAGTAGAGCCCGGCGAAAGGTGCGCACCTCTCGGGTCGCCTCTGACAGGGACCATCCCGGGAGGCGACCGGCCCGGCTTCCAGCTGCGGGCAAGGCGGGCGGGCGGCACCACCGAGTTCAGTGCGGCCTCCTCGCCCTCTCTCTACAGGAATTGTCGGAGTCTCTACCACCGGCCTGCGGACCCGCCGGCTCGTCGCATCGGATGCCTCGCTGGGGCTGTCCCGGACGCTGTCGGCAAAGGGACGGGTGCCACCGTCCCTCCACGGCGCGGCGCGGTCCCCCCGGCCACGGCGATGCGTCGAGGAACGGTACGCAGCTGGTCGAGGGGGATGCCGATCGTCCGCTCGTCCAGTCCGGCATCGACGTGGACGCCCTCTCGTCGAAGAAGCGCTGGCAGATGTCACCCACGGCGCCCAAGCCGCGAAGCCGCGTTCAGCGAGTCCTGCTCGCCGGCGGCGCGCCCGTTCCCGCCCTGGTCGCGTCGGTGCCCCAGCTGGCCAGCAGTCGTAGTGCCTCCGCGGACGGGGAACCGGGTTCGGCGTGGTACGTCGCCAGTGTCTGTTCGTGGTCGTCGGCCAGGTGGAACGACTCGAGGCGGAGGTCGAGTTCGCCGACGAGCGGGTGGTGCAGGCGCTGGATGCCGTGGCACTTGTCCCGGACGTCGTGGGCGGCCCACAGCCGCCTGAAATCCTCGCTCTTCACGGAGAGTTCGCCCACCAGCGCGGACAGCCGGGGGTCGTTGGGATGGGAGCCGGCGTCCATGCGCAGCTGAGAGACGACGTCGTTCGCTTTTTGCTCCCAGTCCACGAACAGGTCGCGGTACTCGGGCCTGAGAAAAACCAGTCGCGCCCAGTTCCGCTCGCGCTCGGGCAGCACGGCCCAGTCACCGAAGACCGCCGCGGCCATCCGGTTCCAGGCGAGGATGTCCGAGCGCCGCCCCACGAGGATGGCAGGGCCGCCTTCCATGGTGTCCAGCAGCGTCCGTAGGGGGCCCCGCACCTGCTGGGTGCGGCCGGCAGGCTTCTTCTTCTGTTTCGGTTTCGCCAGGTGGGTGAGGTGGGCGTGCTCGGCGTCGCTGAGCCGGAGCGCGCGGGCGATGGCGTCAAGGACCTCCGCCGACACGTGCTGCCCGTTGCCCTGCTCCAGGCGCGTGTAGTACCCCACCGACACCCCGGCCAGCTGCGCCAGCTCCTCGCGGCGCAGCCCCGGCACCCGCCGGTGCCGCCCGAAGTCCGGCAGGCCGACGTCCTCCAGCTTGAGCCGGGCCCGCCGGGTGCGCAGGAACTCGCTGAGCTCGGCACGCGGGTCCAGAGCGCCGGCGGCGGGCTCGTGCACCGGTTCGGGGTATTCGTCCATGCCTCCGAGTATCCACGGTCGGACGCACGCCAGCCTGCCCAAGTCAGTGGTAGGCACAGCGGATGTACACAAAGCTGTGACCTGGGTGAATACCGGATCGTCCAGCACGCTGGAGACTGTGCCCGGCTGGAAGGCAGCCGGGGCGTGGCTTGCATCAGGAACGGAGCACACCCCATGACCGCAACACAGGGGACCGAGGCGAGGACGCACCGGACCGAAACGGCCGCGGAGGTGGTCGGCCGCCTTCGTGCGACGTTCGACGCCGGCGTCACCCGCCCACTGGACTGGCGCATCGACCAGCTGCGGCGGCTGCGGGCGCTGCTGGTCGAGAACGAGCAGGAGCTGATCGAAGCGCTCTGGGCGGATCTGAGGAAGAACGCCGCCGAGGCGAAGACGCAGGAGATCGACTTCACCGTCGCCGACATCGACGAGACGCTGGCGAATCTCGAGAGCTGGCTTCAGCCTCGCCCGGTGGAGGTCCCTGCCCACTTCGGTCCCACGACAACGGCCTACACCACGTACGACCCGCTCGGGGTCGTCCTGGTGATCGCTCCGTGGAATTTCCCGCTGCACCTTCTCATCGACCCCGTCATCGGCGCGCTGGCCGCGGGGAACACCGTGGTGGCCAAGCCGAGCGAGGTCTCGGTGCACACCTCGGCGGTGGCTTCACGCCTGCTGCGTGAGTACTTCGACGCCGACGTGCTCACCGTGGTCGAGGGGGGCGCCGAGGAGACCACGGCCCTCCTGGCGCAGCGTTTCGACCACATCTTCTACACCGGCAATGGCACGGTCGGCCGGATCGTCATGGCCGCAGCCGCCAAGAACCTCACCCCGGTCACGCTCGAACTCGGAGGAAAGTCGCCGGTCTTCGTGGCGCCCGACGCAGACGTGGACGAGACCGCCAAGCGGCTGGTCGGCGCCAAGTTCGGCAACGCGGGGCAGCAGTGCATAGCCCCCGACTACGTTCTTGCCGATCCTGCCACCGCCGCCGCCCTGGTTCCCGCCCTGCGCACGGCGGTCGAAGCCCAGTTCGGCACCAGCCCGCAGACCTCAGCCGACTTCGGCCGGATCATCAACGAGCGGCACTTCGACCGGCTCACGCGTCTGCTGGACTCCGGCCGGGTGGCCGTGGGGGGCCAGCACGACCGCGACGACCTGTTCATCGCACCGACCGTGCTCACCGATGTCGACCCCGCGTCGCCGGTCATGCAGGAGGAGATCTTCGGTCCGATCATCGCCGTCGTGGAAGTCGCAGACCTCGATGCCGCCATCGCCTTCATCAACGAACGTGACAAGCCCCTCGCGCTCTACGCCTTCGCCGAGTCCGAGGCCACCAAGTCTCGCCTCTTGAACGAGACCTCCTCCGGCGGCGTCGCCTGGGGCCAGCCGGTGATGCAACTGCTCATGACCGGCCTGCCTTTCGGCGGCGTCGGCGGAAGCGGCATGGGCCGCTACCACGGCCGGTATTCCCTCGAGACGTTCAGCCACCTCAAGGGTGTCGCGGACGTCCCGCTCAGCTAGCAGTTCCCGCCACCGCCGCAATCGCGTTCCAGGTGAAGCCGTGTACCGGTCCTCTGACCGCGTTCGCAGCCAACACCCTCCACACCCCGAGCGCGCCTGGCACCGCGTCACCGCCGGGACAGCGTGGACCCCCTGCGGCGCAGACCTTCATCCCGTTTTCCTCCGTATTGCAGAAAGAAAGAAACCCATGACTGTCAATATTTCAGAAGTTTCGCCCGTTCCATCGCTTTTCTCCCCCGTCTCTCTCGGGAAGATCGAGCTCGCCAACCGCATCGTCATGGCACCGATAACCCGGGTCCGGGCCGGTTCCTCAGGCGTTCCCGGGGACCTGATGGTCGAGTACTACCGGCAGCGGGCGAGCGTCGGAATGATCATCACGGAGGGCACCTACCCCGACCACGCGTCGCAGGGGTATGTCGGTGAGCCGGGCATCGCCACCGATGAGCAGGCGGCCGGCTGGCAGCGGGTGTTCGAGGCGGTGCACGCCGAGGGTGGTCGCATCGTCCTGCAGATCATGCACGCCGGCCGCGGCACCCACCCCGACATCAACGGCGGCCGCCGCATCCTCGCCCCCAGCGCGATCGCCATCGACAACAAGACGTTCACCGAGAAGGGCGAGCAGCCCTACCCCGTACCGGAAGCGATGACCACCGCAGAGATCCGGGCAGCCGTGGAGGACTTCGTCGCCGCGGGCCGCCGGGCCATCGAGGCGGGAGCGGACGGCGTGGAAATCCACGGCGCCAACGGCTACCTGCTCCAGGAGTTCCTCTCCCCGGCGGCCAACCAGCGCACCGATGGATACGGCGGCTCGCCGCAGAACCGCGCCCGCTTCGTCGTCGAGGTCGTCACGGCGGTCGCCCAGGCTGTCGGTGCCGAGCGGGTCGGGCTGCGGATCTCGCCGGAGGTCGACCTCGGGGACGTCTTCGAGACCGACCGGGACGACGTCCTGGCCACCTACGGCACCCTGCTCGACCAACTGCGCCCGCTGGGCCTGGCCTACCTCTCCATCCTGCACATCGAGCCGGGCGGCGACCTGGTACAGGAGCTGCGGCGGCGCTTCGACGGCAAGCTGATCGTCAACAACGGCCCCTTCGGGGGGCAGACCACCCGCGAGCAGGCGCTCCAGCACATCGAGGCCGACCACGCCGACGCCGTGGTCGTGGGCCGGGCTCTCATCGCCAACCCCGACCTGGTCGAGCGCTGGCAGGGTGGCCACCCGGAGAACGAGCCGCGGCCGGAACTGTTCTACGGGCCGGGCGCCGAGGGCTACACCGACTACCCCTTCCTCGAAACGGCCTGACGCCCGCGGTCACGCCTGTCCATGCGGCAGCCCCACTCGCACATGGACAGGCGCCCGACCGGCGACACCGTGCCCGCCCCGGTGAGCCCGCGGTCACACCGGCGATCACCGGCTCGAGGACCGCCCGGCCCGGCAGGGCGTTGACGGTCCGCAGGTTCCTGGTCAGCAGCCTGCGCTCGGTGACCTCGTCGGGCACATCACTCTCGTGGGTGGCCACCGCAGCGGCCCTCGGCCACAGCAGACCGGCGTGGACCGACGCGTACTCCGAGGCGGCGGCCGCAGGGGATCACCGCCAGCAGTCGCTCAGCACTGGTCACCGGGTACGCACAGGCCGGAATCGAATTGTGCCGAGCCGACCCGAGCGAGCACCCTGGTCACCACCCGCCGCCGCGACGCCGCCCTTACCGGAACCGACCGCCACCTGATTGAAGTTGGCCTGTTCACCCCCAACGAGGCTTTGGCCTACCTTGTCAGCGCTCTGCCCCCACCGCCGCGAACCCGACGACCAGCTCACCGCCCTCGCCCAAGACCTTGGGCACCTGCCCCTCGCGCTCTCCCGGGCTGCCGCCTACCGTCAGTCGCTCCACGCCGTACCGGGAACTCCGCAAGCACCGCGAGAGCACCCCCCCTGCCGAACAAGCCGGATGGGAAGGCTGATCAGCAATCTGGTCCGCATCCCTGCTGGTCAGCAATATCCGTTGTTTTCGCGGCAGATGATCCGGGGGGACCCCTGCCGCTCAAACTTCGATGGCACAGGACAGCCCCCGCACGCGGTCGCGTGCGGGGGCCAGTGCCGGGAGCCGATCCGGGCGGATCGTCAGCCGACGCTCACGCCGTAGTAGCTCAGCGCCTCGGTGACCGGCTGGAAGAAGGTCGTACCGCCGGAGGTGCAGTCGCCGCTGCCGCCGGAGGTCAGACCGTAGGCCACGGAACCGCCGTAGAGCGGGCCGCCGCTGTCGCCGCCCTCGGCGCAGACCGTGGTCTGGATCAGACCGGAGACGACGTCACCGCTGCCGTAGTTGACGGTGGCGTTGAGCGCGGTGACGCGGCCGCTGTGCGTGCCGGTGGTCGAACCGCGGCGGTACACCGTGGTCCCGACGCTCGGCGTGGCCGCGCTGGAGATGGTCTGGCTGCCGACCGCGCTCGGGTGCGCGATCGAGCTGTTGGTGTACCTCACCAGCGCGAAGTCGTTGCCCGGGAAGCTGTAACTGACGTTGGTGCCCAGGACCGTGCTGTGACTGGAGTTGCTGTACCAGGTGGAGGCCACCTGACCGCAGTGCCCGGCGGTCAGGAAGTAGTACGTGCTGCCGCTGTGCACGTTGAAGCCGAGCGAGCAGCGGTAGGAGCCGCCGTAGATGGCGTCGCCGCCGCTGATCAGCTTCTTGAAGGTGCCGGGGGTCCGCTTGATGGTGAGCGCACCGGAGTTGACACCCGCCTGCCGCTTGATCTTGGCGATCTCGGCGTTGGAGACCGTGGAGTCAGCGGTGACGACGACACGGCCGGTCTTGCTGTCGACGGACCAGGCGGTGCCGGGCACGTCGGCCTTCAGAACAGAGCTGTTCACGGCCTTCAACTGGGTGGCGCTGAAGGTGTGGACGGCACTCGCGCTCGCGGTGGGGACGGCGAACGCTGCCGCGGCCAGGAAGCCGGTGCCCACGGCGATCAGCCGGGTCCGTCTCGAGATACCGCTGCGGGGGGTCGTGCGCTTGATCCTCACTTGTCGTTCCCTCCCAGGGGAAGTCGGGGGCCCGCGTGGGGTCGGGGCCCGTGAGGCGCAGCCAGGGGGGATGCCCGGATTCCGGACACGCAATGCCCCTGACAAGCGCTGTGGGGGAGTATTCGGGCGATCGACCGGTAGCCGCAAGGGCGCCTTTCGGCCGTGCGACTGTGAGTGAACTGTGGTGTGTTTGTGCGATCTCGCCCCGGTCGCGCCCCACCCTCTCCCTCAGCCCAGCCCGCGCTCCCCCGCCTCGACGGCGACGCCCAGCGTGTTCCCCGGGGGCGGGAAGGGGCAGATGAAGTGGTCCGCGAAGGCGCACGGCGGCAGTTGGGCCCGGTTGAGGTCGACGGTGGTGGAGCCGTCGGCTGCCGGGGCGGCCGAATAGAGGAACCTGAACCGGAAACTGCTGTGGCCGCTGGTGCGGTCGGCGAACACCGCCCACAGCCGCCCGTCGGCCTGCTCGGCGACCTGGAGCGCCCGTTCCTCACCCGCCAGAGTGAAGGCGAGTTCGCCGGCGAGCACCAGTGCGCGCTCCCGCCCGTCCGCGTTGCCGACCCGGACGGAGCGTCGGTCGCCGTACGGCGTGAAGCGGCCCGGTACCGACCAGCGCGGGTCATAGGGGGTGGCGTCGATGCCCCGGAACGCACGGCGCGTCTCGGCGGCCGGGTCGTAGTCCCGTACGCCCCAGACGTCTTCGCGGACCAGCACCACCAGGTGGCGCTCGCCGTGCGTGACCCGGGCCGCCGGTTCGCGGTCGGCGGCGAGCCTGATCTCCCCGGCGAAGGGCTCACCGTCCAGGGCCAGGCCGTCGGCCTCGGCCGCGGTGAGGACCACTCCGTCAGCGTCGGCCGCCCAGACGCCGGGAACGTTCGGAAGGCGGCCGTCCGGATGGTCCTCGATCCAGTGTGTGCCGACCAGGGCGAGCGGCCCGTAGGGCGCCGACACCTGCTCCGCACGCTGCTCGTGCCAGCGCTTCCAGTCGCCGGACGCGTCGTCAGTTGTCATATGAAGAGCCCTTTCACTTCGTTGGTCATGCTTCGGGCGAGGCCCAGGTGCTCGCGCAGGGTGCTGCCCGGATAGAAGGTGCGGAACAGACCGCGGTGCTGAAGGAGGGCCACGGTCCCGTTGACCAGCCGCTCCAGGTCCCGGCGGGGTTCGGCGGGGACGAGGTGGAAGCCGTCGGTGGCGCCCTCGCCGTGCCAGCTCGCGATCAGCTCCGCCAGGTCCACCGGACCGCCCCGGTACAGCGGACCCTGCACGGTCTGCCGGGGGCCGCCGCCGCCGTGCCCCGGCTCGGCCGCCCGCTCCCCGTCCCCCAGATCCACCATGAGACTCACCAGCACCCGCAGCGTTTCCGGGTCCCGCCCGAACTCCCGTGCCTGGGAGCGCAGCTCGTCCCGTACGAGGGCGGCCTGCGCGGAACTCGCGGCCCGCACCAGGGCCACATCGGCGTACCGGGCGGCCGGGCGCCGGGCGGCCTCCTCTGTGGCGTCGGCCACCCGCACCGGGAACAACACCTCGGCGGGTCCCGGCTCCTCGCTCCACCAGCCGGCCCGGCCCCCGCTGACCCGGTCGAGATGGGCGACGGCCTCCGGTGGGGCGGCCACCACAGGCACCAGCCCGATCCGCCGGGTGGCCGGGGCCACCCGCGACAGCACGGTCCCCGGGTCGCTCTCCGCCCACCCGAACCGGCCGTCGAGCGTCACGAAGTCCAGCCCGCCGCTCTCGGCCAGCCGCACCAGCTCGACGTAACGCTCGGCGTCGAACACGCCGACCTGGTCCACGGCGGCGGCCAGATGCAGCAGCCCCCGGCCGTATGAGCCGGTCACAGGACACCAACCTCTCCGAGAACCACGAAAAACTCCTCTCCCTCCCTCGCCGGACGGCGTGGGCCAGGGCGCAACACACTCAGGCGGCGGCCCGTTCCGTCAGACCGCGCAGGAAGGTCAGGGCCGCGCGGGCCGTGGCGTCGTTCTGCCGGAACGCGGGCCCTCCGGTGCGGGGCCGGGTGAAGGCGCCGGGGGTGCGGCTGTCGGTGAAGGGGCCGAGGGCGAACCGCCGGGGATGCGGTCGCCCGTCCCCGTCGAGGATCCGCCCGTCGGCGGGGTCCACCGCAAGCAGTCCGCCGGGCGTCTCCACGGCGCCGTCGGCGTGCAGGGTGCGCAGCAGCGCGTCCCGGGCGCGGCCGAGGGTGGGTTCGGGCAGCCGTGCCTCGACGAGCGCCCGTGCCTCGACGGTGAAACCGGGCACGGTGTCGGCGGCGGCCCGGAACACCCCGTCCGCCGCGGTCACCGTCATCCCGGCGCCGACGAACCTGAGCACGCCCGCCCGGGACAGCGCGAGCATCTGCCGCAGCCGGGGTCCTGGCGGCCCGGAGGCGAGGTAGCTGAAGAACCCGTGCCACCAGGAGCCGATGTTCCCGAGCTGCACCAACTGCCCGTAGACGGAGAGCAGTCCGAGGAACATGGCGAGGTCGGGGCTGTACGCTGGGTCGTGCCGGCGGTCCAGGTCCGCCTCGATGTATCCGCGCAGCCCGTCCTGGAACTCCTCGTGCGACCCGTAGCGCACCCCGTCCAGCGGGTGGTCGAGCGCCGTGAGGTCGAGCCGGTCGGCGGGGTCCGGTACGGCGGCGGCGACCAGCGTCCGGACCTCGGCCTCCGTGTCGGCGGCGGCGTACTTCTCCTCGAAGTCCGGCCAGGCGACGGCCGTCCGCTCGGGGTGGACGGTGAAGAGACGGTGGTAGTGCGCGAACCCCAGTTCCTTCGCCACCAACGGCCAGACGTCCCGCCGGAAGTCGAAGCCGGCCGGCCGGGCGAGCAGTTCGCCGACCTCGGCGGGCCCGAGGAAGCGCGGCAGCGGCGGGCGTTCGCCGGTCCAGTCGTACCCGATCTTCGAGTGGTACGGCACTCCACGCCGCGACCCCACGTAGAGCACCGGCTCCTGTCCGGAGGGCACGTAGGTGTCCCCGTCGTAGCGGCCGCCCCGCCCCTCGGTGAGCAGCACCATCAGGTCGACGAAGGCGAGTCCGAATCCGCGCACCAGCACCGGTTCGCCGGGCCGCAGAGCGGACAGGTCGCTGTCGGCGGTGAAGTCGGGCGGCAGGTGGACCAACTGGTGGGCATCGGCGTACGCGGCCAACTCCACCTGCTCCTCGTCCGGTTCCGCGTCGAGGTGGCCGAGGGCGAGGACGACGAGGTCGGCGAGGAGGGGGCGCGGGCGGCCCTCCAGCCACACCTGCTGGCGGCCCTCGCGCGGCCCGCTCACCCGCAGGGCCCGGCGGCGGTGGTGGTGGACGGTGACGCCGTCGGGCAGGTCGGCGACGGCGCGGTCGTGGACGTGGCGCAGGTAGCGGCCCTGGATCTGCCGGTCGGCGAAGGTACGGCCGTCCAGGCCCGCCCACTCGTGCAGGGTGGGCCCCTCCTTCACCGGGCCGGTCATCCGCACCGTCTCGTCGGTGAACATGGTGACGTCCTCGGCGTGCGAGTTCATCCACAGCAGCGGCGACTGGGCGGCCCGCCAGATGCGGCCCGCGCCCGGTGGGTGCGGGTCGACCAGATGGATGTCGAGGCCCGAACCGGCGTACAGCTCGGGGGCGTTGGCGGCGATGCGCTCCAGGAGACCGGTCCCCCGCGGCCCGGCCCCCACGATCACGAGCTGGGGTCTTGCGGGGGCGTGCGGAAGGGAGTCGTATGGCATGGGAAGGCTCCGTGACGGACAGCGAGAACACGGTGATTGCCTTCACACGGGAACACCGCTGTGCGGTGCCCTACGGCCGAGCCCCTCAGCAAGGCCGTCCGTCGACTCTACGGCGGTGTTTCCCCTCGCTGTCAAGGGTGTCCAGAGTGTGAGCGGCGCGTCTCAGGGCAGTTGACGGAAAACCGGAGACCTGTTCCACTTGGCCCATGCATCCGCAGCAGTGGTTGGTCACCCGCTCCCACATCGACTTCGGTCGAGTGTGGTCCTGTTCCTGTTGAGCTGACCCCCTGCGCGCCCCGTCACCGGCGGGGACTCCTCGCGTCTCGTTCTCGCGTACCGCCCTTCGCCCTCACACGCGCACCCCTCCCCTCGCGTTCCGTACCCCTTCGACCCGCTGCCCGATCACCCGGTCCATCAGTGCGCCCAGCACGTCCCGGACCGACGCCCGTTCCCGCGCGTCGCACTCCAGCACGGGAACGTCCGCCCCCAACCCCAACGCCTCCCGGATCTCCTCCAGTTCGAACCGCTCGGCGCCGTCGAAGCGGTTCACGGCGAGGACGAAGGGCGCACCGTGCGCCTCGAAGTAGTCGACGGCGGGGAAGCAGTCCTCGATCCGCCGGGTGTCCGCGAGCACGACCGTGCCGATGGCGCCCTCCACCAGGTCGTCCCACAGGAACGAGAACCGGTCCTGTCCGGGCGTCCCGAACAGGTACAGCGCGATGGACGGGTCCAGGGTGATCCGCCCGAAGTCGAGGGCCACGGTGGTCGTCGTCTTGGACTCGACTCCGGCGAGCGAGTCGACGCCGACCGACACCTGGGTGATCGCCGCCTCCGTGTCCAGCGGCTCGATCTCCGAGATCGCGCCGATGAACGTCGTCTTGCCGACTCCGAGTCCCCCGCTCACCACGATCTTCACGGCGAGCGGCACGACCCTGTCAGAGCGCCCGGACATGGTCCCTGATCCTTTCGAGCATCTGGAGCGGCAGCTCCGCGGGTTGCCGGCAGGCGAGCCGGCCGGCGGCGACGAGATCGGAGATCAGGACCTTGGCGACTCCGAGGGGGACGCCGACCCGGTGGGCCACCTCGGCGACCGTGGTCGGCTGTGCGCACACCGCGACGATGTGCCGTCGTTCGAACGCCAGCGACTCGTCCGGCGCGCCGACGGCCACGACGAGCGTCTCCAGCCGCAGATCGGCCCGGAGCGGCTCGGCCCGGCCGCCGGTGATGATGAACGGGCGCACGAAGGACGTGTCGTCGGCCGGTTCCCCGTCCATGGGCTGCTCCCCGTTCACCGGGGCAACGCCTGCCGCAGATCGGCGATGAGCGTGGGGGTCAGCAGGTCACCGGCCCGTTCCGCAAGCACCGCCATCTCGTAGCCGACGAGGCCGAGTTCGCCGCTGGAGTCGGCGAGCACGCCGAGGCAGCTGCCGTCCCGGATCGCGGAGACCAGCAGGAACCCGCGGCCCATCTCGATCATGATGAGCTTGACCCCGTCGAAGCCGTACCGCTTGGACGCGCTGCGCGCGAGCGACGACAGACCGGACACGATTGCCGCGAGATGGTCGGCCTCGGTGCGCCCGAGCCCGTCGGAGACGGCGATCAGCAGCCCGTCGGAGGAGACGGCGACCGCGTCCCGCACCCCGTCGGTGGACCTGACGAAGTTCGCGAGCAGCCAGTTGAAGGTCCGCGAGTCGTTGGGAGTGTCCACGGTGGTCATTTGGCGTCACCCTGCCCCTGCACAGCGCCCTCCTGGACCGTCTGCTTCTCCGCGTGGGCCCGCTTCTCCGGGTCCGCCCGCTTCTCCCGTTTCTCCTTCTCCACGCTGATCCCGCCCCGCATGTGCGCGCTGCGCAGCGTGGCGAGCATGCCGGAGACCTCCTCGGGGCTGCGCCGGGGCGTGGGCTCGGCGGGCGCCGACCGGTTGTCCCGGTCGGCGCGGTCGGTCTCGTCGACGGCGTCCGAGATGGCGCTGCGCTGGGGACGTTTGACGAGGCCGTTGCGGGTGCGGGCGGCGGAGGCGCCCTTCTTCTGCGGCTGCCCCGGCCCGGCGGTCCCGGCGGCGACCGGGACGGGCTGCCTCGCCTCGGGTTCCGTGCGCGGGGCCGGTACCACGGCGGGCTCGGCGGCGGCGGCCTGCTTCGGGGTCGCCGCCGCCTCCGTGAGGAGGCTGACCGGGATGAGCACCCGGGCGACCACGCCGGCGGCCGGTGCCTCGCCCAGCCGCACCTCGATCCCGCACTTGCGGGCGAGCGCTCCGACCACGAAGTGGCCGAGGAACCGGGTGGGTTCGGCCATGAAGCTGGCGGTGCCGGAGAGCCGTACGTTGGCCTCGGCGATCGCCTGCGCGGACATGCCCAGGCCGTGGTCGACGATGGCGACCAGGTAACCGGCGCTGGTGCGGCGGCCCTCGATCTCCACCTCCGAGTCCGGCGGCGAGAAACTCAGCGCGTTCTCGACCAGTTCGGCGAGCAGGTGGGCGATCTCGGCGACGACCGAACCGCTGAGGTGGGCGGGTTCGACCCGGCGCAGGGTGACCCGGCGGTACTCCTCGACCTCGGCGAGGGAGGCGCGCAGCACGTCGGTGACGGCCAGCGGGGTGGACCAGGGGCGGGGGCTGGACTCCCCGGCGAGGACGAGAAGACTCTCGGCGTTGCGGCGCATACGGGTGGCGAGGTGGTCCAGTTCGAAGAGGTTGGCGAGGGTCGCGGGGTCGGCGTCCTCGTGCTCCAGCTTGTTGATGAAGCCGATCTGGCGGCGCACCAGGTTCTGGTTGCGGCGGCCGAGGCTGACCAGCGAGTCGGTGGCGTTGCGGCGCAGTACGGCCTGCTCGGTCGCGAGGTCGTAGGCGGTCCGCTGCACCCGGTCGAAGGCCTCGGCGACCTCCTTGACCTCGGCGCCGGCCCGGGCGGACACGGCGAGCGGGGCGGGCGGCTCGGGGGTCTCGCCGGAGGCACCGTGCTGGACGGCTGCGACGGCCTCGGGCAGTCGCCGGCCGGCCGTCTCCCGGGCCTGCTCGGCGAGTTCGGCGAGGGGCGCGGAGACGGACCGTACGCAATCGAGGGCGAGTGCGCCGAGCGCGGCGACGGTGCCGAGGGCGAGCAGCAGGAAGAGAAGCAGATCGCGCTGGGCGGTGTCCTCCAGGGCGGTGGCCCGGTTCTCGACGTCGGCGCCGAGCGAGACCTGGACGCCGCGCAGCCCGTTGATGGTGGCGGTGGTCGCGTCCCACCACCGCATGGGCGGGATGTCGCTCCACCTCAGCTTGCCGGCGCCCCCTACGGCGGTGCTCTCGTAGGCCAGGGTGCGCTCGGCGTCCGGGGTGGTCATCGCCGCGTCCAGGCGGCGCTGCTGGGCGTCGGTGGCCGAGCGGGGGAAGGTGTCGAGGGCGGCCAGGCGGCCGGCCCGGATCTCCATGAACCTGCTGTAGTCGTCACCCCGGAACTTCCCGGCGCGCACCGAGCCGAGCACGATGGCGCGCTCCTCCCCCGTGTACTCCTTGGCGTTTCCGAGGATCCGCAGCGCCTGGTAGGCGTCGCGCAGGGTGGCGTCGTGGACGTCGCTGAGGCCGAGGTCGAGCCGGTCGAGGACGGTGATGGTGGTGGTGAAGTAGTCGAAGGTGTCCTTCACCAGGCCGGTGCGGTCGTCCGCGTGCCGGCGGATCCCGGCGAGCCCGTCGAGCCGGCCGAGGGACTCGCGCACCGACCCGGCGGCCGTGTCGTCGCGTCCGTGGAGCGCCTTGTCGAGCCGGTCCCTGGCGGCGTCGGTGGCCGTGCGCTGAGCGGGCAGCTTGGCGCCGAACTCCCGGACGCCGCCGACGTATCCGGTGGTGAGACCGCGCTCCTTCTGCAGTTCGTGGATCAGGCCCTGGAGGGTGATCTCCAGGCGGGCGTTGTCCGCGGTGGCGGAGGCGTTGCGGTAGGCGGAGACCTGCTCGACGGCGGCGGCGCCCAGCAGGGTCAGCAGCACGGCGAGCGCGAGGACCAGAATCCTCAGGAGCCGTGTTCGGATGGTGGCTGTGTGCACGGAAGTGCCTTAATCAGGAGGCGGGTCGGTCGGTGCGCGGAACCGATGGGAGAAATGGTTCTCTGCGCCCCGGCCAACGACCCTCTCCGGGCAGCGGTCACCCGATCATGTTTTTGTTTTACGTCCCGGAAACATGATCCCGGAGAATCCCGAGGTGAACGGTCGCGCCCGCCGCCCCCGTATACGGTGATCGGCGGGTCGACGGGTTGACGGCCCGACGGGCGTGCTCAGCAACCGTCGCACGGGCAGCAGCAGTCGCAGCCGTCACAGCCATCGCAGCCGTCGCACGGGCAGTCGCAGTCGCAGTTCTGGCAGCAGCCCTCGCGCTTCTTCCGCGACCAGGGCCCCTCGTACTCCTCCGCACAGCACATCTGGCAGCTGCAGCACAGCAGCGCGAACATCCCGCAGCCCGCGAGGAGATCCCGCTTCTCCGGCGGGGCCTGGGGCTTTGGCCCGTGAGCGGAGCAGGCC
>NZ_JBEYFC010000134.1:0-19988 GCF_040634175.1 Streptomyces sp. NPDC007162 | reverse complement strand
ATCTATACGTTTTAGTATTTTTTGTTTTTTGTTTTTTTTTTATTTAGTTTTGGTATTCGGTTGTTGTTTCGTGGGGGGTGCCGTGCAGACCACAGTCACGGTCCCGCCCTTCTTCGCGGTTGTGCGCCTCAAGCCGGACGATGGCCTCGGCCACCTGCTCGGGCATGGCGTACGCGATGGGCGCACCCGGTTCGGTCGGCTGCACCTCGACCTCTTCGAGAGTGTAAGAACCCTCTCGCTGCACTGTCTCGATGACCTTCGGAGATCGATGAGATTCGTCGCTCCGCTTACGGTCTCAAGACACTCTCGGTGCTCTTCCGGAACATGGTCGGCGAGAGCCTGACGGGAGTTGGTGTGCCCCAATTCTTTGCACACATCCATCGCCGGAAACCAGTGCCTCCCGTCCGGCATGGTCAGCGGTCGTACGCGCGCTCCGGTCGCCACGTACCCGAAGTCGCTGATGTCGATGGCCTCGTGGTGGCCGGCGGGCTGCTGCGATGCGCCGTCCTGGTATGCCAAAGGCCCGCCGCATGGGGTGCGGCGGGCCTCGGTGAGGAGCGCGGGTCAGTTCGTCGCGAAGCCGTAGTTCAGGAGCTTCGTGGCGTCCGTGGCGCGCTGGGTGATCGAGGTGGAGGCGAGGACGGTGCCGATGACCGTCTTGCCGTTGCGGGTCGCGGCGAAGACGAGGCAGTACTTGGCCTCGGGGCCGGAGCCGGTCTTGATGCCGATCGCACCGCTGTAGCTGCTGAGCAGCGTGTTGGTGTTGGTCCAGGCCGCCATGGTGCGGGTGGAACCGGTCTTGGTGATCGTCTTGGCGGTGTAGCTCTTCGTCTTGACGACCGTGCGGAAGGTGGCGCTCTTCATCGCGCTGCTGGCGATTTTCGTCAGGTCGCGCGGCGTCGAGTAGTTGTTGCCGTTGCCGATGCCGTCGAAGGAGTCGAAGTGGGTGTGCGTCAGACCCAGGTTCTTCGCGGCGGTGTTCATCTTGCCGATGAAGTTGGAGACCCGCTTGGCGCGGGTGGTGCCGGAGCCGTACTTGTCGGCGAGCGCGTAGGCGGCGTCGCAGCCGGAGGGCAGCATCAGCCCGTAGAGCAGCTGGCGGACGGTGACCTTGTCGCCGACGATGAGGTGCGCCTGGGAGGCGTTGTTGGCGACGACGTAGTCGCTGTACGCCTTCTGGATCGTGACCTTGGCGTCCAGGTTCAGGTTGGACTGCGCGAGCACGACCTTGGCGGTCATGATCTTCGTGGTGGAGCCGGTGGACAGCTGGGTGTCCGCCTTCTTCGTGTACAGCGTCTTCGCCGTCGAGTTGTTCATGACGTAGCCGCCCTTGGCCACGATCGAGGGTGCGGTGACGGCCTGCGCGGGTGCCGCGGTGAGGGCCCCGGTCGCGAGCATCGCGCCGGACGTGACGGCGACGGCGACGGCCCTGCGGAGGCGGGTGCCCTTAATACCGGTAATCAACTGAAATACCCCGAGTCGAGTCGTAATGCCCCTGTGATGCGGCCGAGTTGGGGGTGCCAAAGCGTGTGGGGCCGCATGTGTGTGACACGTAAGTAGCACAGATGGTTGTGCGGTTGCTGGGTGCGATGTACGTCACGTCCGCATGGTGGACGCCGCACTTCCTTGCGTACGTGTTGTATCTAAGCTGTGGGCATGAGCCTGGCCGTCAAGCAGCCCCCCGCCGCCGACCGTGTCTATTCCCATGTGAAACAAGGTGTCCTGGACCGTCACTACGAAGGCGGCACCCTTCTCACCGAGGGCGAGCTGGCCGAGGCCGTAGGGGTCTCCCGCACGCCGGTCCGCGAGGCGCTGCTGCGCCTCGAGGTCGAGGGTTTGATCAGGCTTTACCCGAAGAAGGGCGCCATGGTGCTGCCCGTCTCCGCGCAGGAGATCGCGGACGTGGTGGAGACCCGGATGCTGGTCGAGGAACACGCGGTGCGCAAGGCCGTACCCCCGTCGGCCGCGTTGGTGGCCCGGCTCCAGGAACTGCTCGACCGGCAGAAGGCCGAGGCCGCCGCCGGTGACCTGGCCGCCGCCGCCGTCACCGACCGCTGCTTCCACGCCGAGATCGTCCGCGACGGCGGCAACGGCATCCTCTCCCGCCTCTACGACCAACTGCGCGACCGGCAGCTGCGGATGGGCGTCGCGATCATGCACGCCCATCCCGACCGGATCGCCAAGTCGCTGACCGAGCACGAGGAGATCCTGGACGCGCTGCGCGCCGGGGACGCCGATCGTGCGGTCGACCTCGTGCACCGGCACGTCGACTGGTTCTCGCACCTGGCGCGGGGTGAGGTCCGATGAGCCGCAGCGGTCAGCCGTTGCCCGGTGACCCCCCGGGCGGCCGCCGGGCCGTCGCCGTCTGGGGCACAGGCGTCTCGGTCTACTTCGTCGCCGTCATCTTCCGTACCTCCCTCGGGGTCGCCGGCCTCGACGCGGCCGACCGCTTCCACGTCGGCGCCTCGGCCCTGTCCACCTTCTCCATCCTGCAACTGCTGGTCTACGCCGGCATGCAGATACCCGTCGGCCTGCTGGTCGACCGCCTCGGCACGAAGAAGGTGCTGACCATCGGCGCGGTGCTGTTCACCGCCGGACAGCTCGGCTTCGCCTTCTCCCCCTCGTACGGCACCGCGCTCGCCTCGCGCGCGCTGCTCGGCTGCGGCGACGCGATGACGTTCATCAGCGTGCTGCGCCTGGGCACCCGCTGGTTCCCGGTGCGGCGCGGGCCGATGATCGCCCAGCTGGCCGGCCTGGTCGGCATGGCGGGCAACCTCGTCTCCACCCTGGTCCTGGCCCGGCTGCTGCACGGCCTGGGCTGGACCCCGGCGTTCGCGGGCAGTGCGCTGGCCGGTGCGGTCGTCCTGGTCCTCGTGTTCCTGTTCCTGAAGGACCACCCCGAGGGGTACGAGCCGGAGCCCTTCCCGCACCAGGGAGCGGCCTACGTACGCAGGCAGATCGCCGCGTCCTGGCGGGAGCCGGGGACCCGGCTCGGTCTGTGGGTGCACTTCACCACCCAGTTCCCCGCAATGGTCTTCCTGCTGCTGTGGGGCCTACCGTTCCTGGTGCAGGCGCAGGGGCTGTCCCGTGCCACAGCCGGGGAACTGCTGACCCTGGTCGTCCTCTCCAACATGATGGTGGGACTGGTCTACGGCCAGATCGTCGCCCGGCACCACATGGCGCGGCTGCCGCTGGCGCTGGGCACGGTTGGGGCGACCGCGCTCGTGTGGGCGGCGACGCTGGCGTATCCCGGCGCCCACGCGCCGATGTGGCTGCTGGTGGTGCTGTGCACGGTACTGGGGGCGTGTGGACCGGCGTCGATGATCGGCTTCGACTTCGCGCGGCCCGCCAACCCGCCCGAGCGGCAGGGGACCGCGTCCGGGATCACCAACATGGGTGGTTTCGTGGCCTCGATGACGACGTTGTTCGCGGTCGGGGTGCTGCTGGACGCGACCGGTGACAACTACACGGTGGCGTTCTCGTGCGTGTTCGTGCTGCAGGCGCTGGGCGTGAGCCAGATCCTGCGGTTGCGGGGGCGGGCGGTGCGGCGGGAGCGGGAGCGGTTGGTGGCGAGCCGGGTGGAGACGGTGCACGTACCCGCGTAGTCCGTCCTCCCGCCCGCGCGAGGGTGGTTCCGGTCGCCGAGGGTGGGTCAGGCCGTCGTCGGGACCAGGGTCAGGTAGGCCAGGCCCAGGACGCCTCGGTAGGTCAGCCAGGCCGTGCGGTGGGCGTCCAGGTGCTCCTGGGTCCCTGCTGCCAGGGGATGACCGGGGTGGGCC
Organism: Streptomyces sp. NPDC007162; assembly: GCF_040634175.1. Lineage (NCBI taxonomy): Bacteria > Bacillati > Actinomycetota > Actinomycetes > Kitasatosporales > Streptomycetaceae > Streptomyces > Streptomyces sp. NPDC007162. The sequence goes on along the minus strand of NZ_JBEYFC010000134.1, from coordinate 16,209 downwards.
GCCAGCCATACCTCCTTGTCCGCCTGGTACGCCGACTCGAACTCCTCCCACTCGTCCGGGTTCGCCGTCTCGGTCCACTCGGGGCGGAAGCCGGCGGCGACCGCCAGCTCGACCAGCTCCGACAGCTCGTGGTGATCGGCGGCCGAGGCACCCGGCCACATCCGGGACAGCTCGGCGTCCGTCGGGACGCGCTGCCAGAAGCCCTCACCCAGCAGGACCCGGCCCCCGTCGGCCACCAGGCGGCGCAGCTCCCGCAGGGCCCCCGCGGGATCGTCGCCGAGCGCCTGGCTCGCGCCGAGGCACAGCACCACGTCGGCCGGGTCGCGGACGGTTCCGACGGCGGACTCCTCGGCGAACTCCACCCGGCCCGCCAGCCCCCGCGCCTCGGCGGCCCGGCGGCCCCGCTCCAGGTCCGCCGCGTTCAGGTCCACCCCGACGCCCCGCGCCCCCGGTACGGCCGCCAGCAGCCGGAGCAGCAACTCGCCCCAGCCGCAGCCGATGTCCAGCACGTCGGCGGGGCGGGTGGCGGCGAGGCGCCGGACCATCGCGGTCGCGCGGGCCTCGGAGAGGGGGCCGTGGAAGGTGAGGCGGGTGAGACGGGGCGGGAGGTCGTCGCGTGGCGCGGTGGCAGCGGTCATGCGGGGCAAGGTAGGCGTCCGCGGCCGACGGGCGACAGCGAATTACCGGCGGCCGCCCTCCGGCTTACCCGGCGGCCGCCTCCCGGCCGCCTACTGGGTGACCGCGAAGTGGCGCAGGATCGCCGCTGTCAGTTCCGGGTCGCCCTCCGCCTTCACCCGGTCCGCGACCGCGTCCGCGGTGGTGCGGCCGCAGGCCAGCCGGACGTACGTCTCCCAGTCGAGGGTGAAGACGGCGGCGGGGCCGAGCGCGGGGGTGGCCTCCAGGGTGCCGCGGCCCTGGATGTCGATACGGATCGTGCGCAGGAACTCGACCGGCCCGTGCACGTCGAAGATGACGGCCGAACTGCGCGGGGCGTCCGCGTCGTTGGCGACCACCCGGGGCAGCTCGGCGAGCAGCACGTCCCGGGCGACCTGCGCGCCCGGCGAGTCCAGGTTGCCGGGCCGGCCGAGCGCCGCCCGCAGGTCCTGCTCGTGCACCCACACGTCGAACGCGCGGTTGCGCATGGCCTCTTCGAGGGTGATCTCCTTGCCCATCGGCCCGCGCACGATGTGCCCCGGCTCCCGCGACTCGTTGCGCAGCTGACGGTTGCGGCGGATGATCGTGTACTCCAGCTCGGAGGTCATCTCGGGCGCCGTGTGGTGGCGGCGGGCGTCGACCTGCATCTCCATGTAGCGCTGGTGCTCGTTGGTGATGTGGAAGAGGTCGCGCGGCAGGGTGTGGATGGGGCGCGGGTCGCCGAGCATCTCGCAGTCCAGGCCGATGACATGGGAGACCACGTCCCGCACCGACCAGCCCGGGCATGGCGTCCGCCGGTTCCACTCCCCCTCGACAAGAGGTGTCACCAGCTCGGATATCGCTTCGATGGAGTGGGTCCAGGCGTCGGCGTAGGGCTGGAGGGTGGGATGCAGACTCACGGAAACGGGACCCCTCGGCGGTCGGTACTCGGGCAGGTTGTGGCGGCGCTGCCAGCGGGAGGTGGGCTGCTGTCGGCGGGTGTCTTGGAACGCTAAGTTACGCTGCTGTGAGGCACCCCGGCAGTGCTTTCGTGTGACGATCGTAGGCCCGTATGGACGGCTCGAATGCCAGGACGGTGGTAGTGTGCGCGCCTCGCTCATCCAGATCGATGTAAACGAGGGCGAATCGGTCGAATCCCGTCGGCGACGCGTGACCGCACTGGTGCGCGAGCAGGCGGAAGCCGATCTTGTGGTGCTGCCCGAACTGTGGACGACGGGTGCGTTCGCCTACGAGCGGTTCGCCAGCGAGGCCGAGCCGCTCGAAGGCCCGACCTACGAGGCGATGGCGAAGGCGGCGAGCGACGCGGGCGTCTGGCTGCACGCCGGCTCGATCCCGGAACGGGCTCCAGCCGACAGCGGCTCCGCCGCGGGCGACGGTCCCCTCTACAACACGGCTCTCGTCTTCTCCCCCTCCGGTGACCTGGCCGCGGCCTATCGCAAGATCCACCGCTTCGGCTTCGACAAGGGCGAGGCGGTGCTGATGGGCGCCGGGCAGGAACTGGTGACGGTCCGGCTCCCCGAGACCACCCTGGGCGTGGCCACCTGCTACGACCTCCGTTTCCCCGAACTCTTCCGCGGACTGGTCGACGCCGGCGCCGAGACGATGGTGGTCTCGGCGGGCTGGCCCGAGCGGCGACGCGCGCACTGGACGCTGCTGGCCCAGGCGCGGGCGGTCGAGAACCAGGCGTTCGTGCTCGCGTGTGGAACGGCCGGGACGCATGCCGGAGTTCCGCAGGCGGGTCACTCGATCGTGGTGGATCCGTGGGGCGAGGTACTGGCCGAGGCGGGCGCCGGCGAGGAGGTCCTCACCGTCGACCTCGACCCCGCCAGGGTCGCCGCGACCCGCGAACAGTTCCCGGCCCTCAAGGACCGCCTGCTGGGCCTGGAGCCCCCGCACCACCGTTGAGCCCGTCCTCTCCGGTCCGGTACTAGTCCTCCTCCCGCTCCTTGTCGGCGAGGTGGATCACGCACACCGCGACCGCGATCAGCAGCGCCGGGTCCGCGTCGTCCCGGAGGACGTCCACGCCGTAGGTCTCCCGCACGTGCAGCCAGCGCCGGGAGATCACGGCGAGCAGCTCACCGTCGTACTCGACGGCGAACTCACGGTCCAGGATCCGGCCGCTGACGTCCAGCTCGGTGCCCTCGGCCAGGCGCACCCGGTAGTGGTTGCGCAGCAGCGAGAGCCGCTTGCGCCTGATGGTGGCCAGCGGTTCGCCCTCGCGTTCGATCACCATCGTGTCGCGCAGGGCGAACATCTTCTGGTGGAAGTCGACGAGCACGCGCCCGTGCCGGTCCTTCAGCTCGAACGTGTCCCGCAGCCGCATGGCCTTGCCGTCGACGAGGAACACCTTGTCGCCGTGCTCGTCCTCGATCCAGTAGTCCTCGCCGAAGCCGAGGAGCCGGTCCCGCACCTGGAATCTCATGTCTGTACCCCTTCCCGGCCGACCGGCCCGAAACGCCGGCGGTAGTCCGACGGGCTGAGTCCCGTCTCGCGCCGCAGCCGGGCGCGCAGGTTGGCGGCGGTACCGAGACCGCTGCGCGCCGCCACCACGTCCAGCCGCTCCTCCCCGCGCTCGATGAGACGGCAGGCGAGAGCCACCCGTTCGCCGGTCAGCCAGGCCAGCGGGGTGGTGCCCAGCTGGGCGCGGAACCGGCGGTGCAGGGTGGCGGGGGAGACGGCCGCCCGCGCGGCCAGGTCCGCCACGCCGAGGGGCTCGCCGAGCCGCTCCTGCGCCCAGGCGAGCAGGGGGCCGAGCGACTCGTCCGGCACGTCGGGCACCGGACGCTCCACGAACTGCCGCTGGCCGCCGTCGCGGTGCGAGGCGAACACCAGCCGCCGGGAGACCGCGTTGGCCATCTCGGCGCCGTGGTCCCGGCGCCAGATGTGCAGCCCGAGGTCGAGCGCGGCCGCGCTGCCGGAGGCGGTGAGCAGGTCGCCGTCGTCGACGAAGAGCACGTCGGGCCGGAGCAGCACGCCGGGGTGCAGGTCCCGGAAGGCCTCCACCCAGCGCCAGTGCGTGGTGGCCGGCCGCCCGTCCAGCAGCCCGGCCTCGGCGAGCGCGAAGGTACCGGTGCAGAAACTCACCACCCGCACACCCCGCGCGTGCGCGCGCCGGACGGCGTCGAGGACGTCGGCACCGCGCGGTACGACGTTGTCCGGCCGTCCCGGTACGACCACCGTGTCGGCCTCGTCCACGGCCGCCAGCCCCGCCACCCCGCTGAGCGTGAAGAAGCCGTGGTTCATGCGCACCTCGCGCGTGGGTGCGCAGAGCGTCACCTCGTAGGGCGGCACGGACAGGCCCAGCTCGGGCCGCGGCAGCCCGAACAGTTCGGTGGCCACCCCCACTTCGAACGGATTGGTGCCCGAGTCGACGATCACGGCGACCCGATGGGGCCGGGGCTGAGAGGATCCTTGCGGCATGTGCGATTTCTAGCACTCGTGCGGCCGCCGGACCACGGCCCAGGATGATCGCCATGACCAGCGCACCCATCTCCCTTGCCCGCGCCCTCGCGTCCTTCGACGACGTGTGGAGCCCGCGCATCGTCACCGCCGTCAACGACTACGACGTCCGCGTCGCCAAGGTCGAGGGCGAGCACATCTGGCACGTCCACGACCACACCGACGAGTTCTTCCTGGTCCTGGACGGCGAACTGCGCATCGCCCTGCGGGAGCCGGCCGGCGAGCGCACGGTCGTCCTGCCGAAGGGCTCGGTCTTCACGGTCCCCCGCGGCACCGAGCACAAGCCGCACGCGCGTGTGCCCACCGAGATCCTGCTCCTCGAGCCCACCGGAACCCTCACGGTGGGCGATCGGCACGACGAGGTTCCCGGGCACGTGGACGCGACGACCGGACACGTCCTCACCTGACCGGGCCACGGATTCCCGCGGTCCAATGGATGTCCGGGAGTCGAAGTCCCCGTGCGTGTACAGAAGCTGCCCAACCAACGGGGTGGGCTCCGAGTCCGACAGTGCGTAGTCCGCGCAATTGCGCACAGTCCTCTCGGAGGTCTCCATGCATGCTCGTCCCGTCCGCCGCCGGGTCATACGCGCCGTCCCGGCGATGACGACGGCCCTCGGTGCGGCCATGGCCGCGGTACTCACCACGGCCGGTACCGTCGCCGCCGCGACGGCGCCGGCCACCGCCGCGGTCAACCAGTACGACTGGCAGCTCACCTACAAGGCCGCCGCCGGGCAGGCCAACAAAGCCACTGTCACCGCATCACTCACCGCGGACCGCACGGGCATCGTCTACGTGATCGACGACGTTGTCCCGATCAGCGCGGGTCATGACTGCACCTACCTCGACAGCGCGGACCACACCAGGGTTTCCTGCAGGGTCACCCTTGTGGACAGTCAGGACCCGTACGCCGCGCTGATCGTGAGCCTGGGCGACCGGGACGACGTGCTCGCTTACAGGAACGCCACCGACCAGGTCTACTTCCACGCCCAGATCTCACTCGGCACGGGCAACGACAAGGCCACCGACACCGGTCGCCTCGACGGCGCCCACGTCTCCGGCGGCACGGGCGACGACACCATCACCGTGGGCAAGGAGGGTCTCGCCTGGGGCGACGACGGCAACGACATGATCAACGCGAGCGGCGGCGACAACATCGTGCAGGGCGGCAAGGGCAACGACGTGCTGCACGGTGCCGGCGGGGCCCAGTACCTGTCCGGCGACGACGGCAAGGACACCATCACCGGCGGAAGCGGCGCGGACACCCTGTACGGCGGCAAGGGCGACGACGTCCTGTACGGCAACAGCGGCAACGACGTCCTGTACGGCAACAGCGGCAACGACAGGCTGTACGGCGGTCCCGGCAGCGACAGGCTGTACGGCGGTCCCGGCCGGAACGTGGTGCACCAGGACTGAGCGGACCGACGGGTCCGGGGCCCGAAGCCGGGCCCTGGGCCCCAGGAAGGTCCTGAGGTTCATTGCCTTTGGTCCTGTTGTCCGAAAGGGCTTTGACGCGGCCACGGAGGCGGTCACGTCGGGTGCGGTGCGGACGTTGATCGTATGGAAACTGGATCGGCTCAGCCGGAAAGGGACTGCCGAGGTCGGCCCGCTCCTGGTGTGTGGTTGGCTTGAACCATGGCAAAACGCGTGCGCGTCCGCGCCCCCGAGCTGGTCGGCAAGGGTGGCTGGATCAACACAGGTGACAGGCAGCTCGGTCTCGCGGAGCTCCGCGGGCGCATCGTGATCGTCGATTTTTGGACTTTCTGCTGCGTGAACTGCCTGCACGTCCTCGATGAGCTGCGGGAGCTGGAGGAGCGGCATCGGGACACCGTGGTGGTCGTCGGGGTGCACTCGCCGAAGTTCGTGCACGAGGCGGAGCACCGGGCCGTCGTGGACGCCGTGGAGCGGTACGGCGTGGCGCACCCGGTGCTCGACGACCCGGAGCTCGCCACCTGGAAGCAGTACGCGGTCCGCGCCTGGCCGACGCTGGTGGTGATCGACCCCGAGGGGTACGTCGTCGCCCAGCACGCCGGTGAGGGGCATGTGCACGCGATCGCCCGGCTGGTCGAGGAGCTGGAGGCGGAGCACGAGGCGAAGGGCACCCTGCGGCGCGGCGACGGCCCGTACGTGCCGCCGGAGCCGGAGCCCACCGCCCTGCGCTTCCCCGGCAAGGTCCTGCTGCTGCCCTCGGGGAACTTCCTGGTCAGCGACACCACCCGGCACCAGCTGGTGGAGCTGGCGGAGGACGCGGAGACGGTCGTACGGCGGATCGGCTCCGGTGCGCGCGGTCTCTCGGACGGTGCGGCCGCCGAGGCGTCCTTCAGCGAGCCGCAGGGGCTGGCGCTCCTCGACGACGGGTCGGTGGTCGTCGCCGACACCGTGAACCACGCCCTGCGCCGCCTGGACCTCGGCACCGGCGAGGTGACCACCCTCGCCGGCACCGGACGCCAGTGGTGGCAGGGTTCCCCGACCTCGGGCCCGGCCCGCGAGATCGACCTGTCCTCACCGTGGGACGTGGCGGTCTTCGGCGGCAGGGTGTGGATCGCCATGGCCGGCGTGCACCAGCTGTGGGCCTACGACCCGCAGGCGGGGACCGTGGCGGTCGCCGCGGGCACCACCAACGAAGGGCTGGTGGACGGCCCGGCCGCCGAGGCCTGGTTCGCCCAGCCGTCCGGTCTCGCGGCCACCGCGGACCGTCTGTGGCTCGCGGACTCCGAGACCAGCGCCCTGCGCTGGGTCGACCCGGACGGACAGGTGCACACGGCCGTCGGTACCGGCCTCTTCGACTTCGGGCACCGCGACGGCGCCGCCGAGCAGGCCCTGTTCCAGCACCCGCTGGGGGTGACCGCGCTCCCCGACGGTTCCGTCGCCGTCGCCGACACCTACAACCACGCGCTGCGCCGCTACGACCCCGCGACCGGCGAGGTCACCACGCTGGCCACGGATCTGCGGGAGCCGAGCGACGCCGTGCTGGTCGGCGAGGACATCGTGGTGGTGGAGTCGGCCCGGCACCGGCTGACCCGCCTGCGCCTGCCCGAGGAGGCGGTCCGGGTGGCGTCGGTCGCGCACCGCACCCAGCGGGCGGCGACCGAGGTGGCCCCCGGCCGCCTCCGCCTCGACGTGATCTTCCAGGCCCCGGCGGGCCAGAAACTGGACACCCGGTACGGCCCCTCGACCCGCCTGCTCGTCTCCTCGACCCCGCCGGAGCTGCTCCTCAAGGGCGAGGGCGCGGACACCGACCTGGCGAGAGAGCTGGAACTGAACCCGGCCGTCACCGAGGGCGTCCTGCACGTCTCGGCGATGGCCGCGTCCTGTGACGACGACGAGGCCAACGAGTACCCGGCCTGCCATGTGCACCAGCAGGACTGGGGAGTACCGGTGCGGATCACGGAGGGTGGGGTGGACCGTCTGCCCTTGGTTCTGGCGGGGATGGATCAGCGGTAGCCGCGACCGGCTACCGCCTGCGCGGAACCAGCTGGAACACCCCGCCCCCGAACGGACTGCTCACGGTTGCCTGTGATCGCCCTGTGGGTACGGTCGTGTCCGTTACACGCCATACCCGTCGGTGTATCCGTCACGGTGATGGTGCCGTTCCTCCTCGACGACCGTCGCGGCCGGCGGCACCATGACCCGCCGACGGCGGGCGATGCTGCTGAAGGTGGCGACACCGATGATGCCGACGGCCATCAGGATCAGGCCGACGACGTCAAGGTTGACGCCCTGCATGTGCCAGTCGGTCGCAAACGTGAGGATGGCCCCCACGGCGATGAGGATGATGCACCCGCCGAGCCCCATGAGCGTTGCCTTCCCTTCAGGTTCGGTGGTGGTTCCGGTCCACACCGAGTACCCGGGAGCGGGCGGTACATGTGCAACTAACCCTCCAGGAACGCCACCAGTGCGTTCGCCAGCAGGAACGGGTCGTCGGCGCCGCAGAGTTCGCGGGCGCTGTGCATCGACAGGATCGCCGCGCCGATGTCGACGGTCCGGATGCCGTGGCGGGCAGCGGTGATCGGGCCGATCGTGGTGCCGCACGGCATGGAGTTGTTGGAGACGAAGGTCTGGAAGGGGACGCCGGCCCGTTCGCAGGCGGCGGCGAAGACCGCGCGGCCCGTACCGTCCGTCGCATAGCGGTTGTTGACGTTGACCTTGAGGATCGGACCGCCGTTGACGCGCGGGTGGTGCGTCGGGTCGTGCCGCTCCGCGTAGTTGGGGTGGACGGCGTGACCGGTGTCGGAGGAGAGGCAGACCGTGCCCGCGAAAGCCCGCGCCCGGTCCTCGTACGACCCGCCGCGCGCCAGCACCGAGCGCTCCAGGACGGTGCCGAGCAGCGGGCCGTCCGCGCCGGTGTCCGACTGGGAGCCGGTCTCCTCGTGGTCGAAGGCGGCGAGCACGGGGACGTAGGGCGGTTCCGCGCCGCCCGTCGCCACGGCGGCCAGGGCCGCCGTACCGGCGTGCACGGAGAGCAGGTTGTCCATCCGGGGACCGGCCAGCAGCTCCTCGGCGCGGCCCAGGTAGGCCGGCGGTTCGACGACGTAGGTCATCAGGTCCCAGCCGGTGACCGAGCCGGGCGACAGGTCGGCCTCCTGCTCCAGGAAGGCGATGAGGTCGCCGTCGCGGATGTCGTCGCCGAGGCCCCAGACGGGCTGGAGGTGGCGCTGCTTGTCGAGCTTGAGCCCGTCGCTGCTGACCGCCCGGTCCAGGTGGATGGCGAGCTGCGGCACCCGCAGCAGCGGCCGGTGCACGTCGACGAGGCGGGTGGAGCCGTCCCGCAGGCTGAGCCGGCCGGCCAGGCCCAGGTCCCGGTCGAGCCAGGAGTTCATCAGCGGGCCGCCGTAGATCTCCACGGCGACCTGGCGGAAGCCGTGCCCGCCGGTGTCCGGGCGGGGCTTGACCCGCAGGTTCGGGGAATCGGTGTGCGCGCCGACGATCCGGAACGGCGTGTGGGGCGCGGCGCCCTCGGGGACGTACCAGGCGATGAGCGCCCCGCCGCGCAGGACGTACCGGCCGCCGCTCCCCCCCTCCCACGCATCCGTCTCGGCGACCTGCCGGAAACCGGCCTTCTCCAGCCGGCCGGCGGCGTTCGCCACCGCGTGGTACGGCGTCGGACTGGCCGCGAGGAAGGACATCAGGTCGTCGGTGTGGCCGCGATCGAAACTCATGTGCTTCACCTTAACGACGTGCGGAGGCCCGCTCCCCTCAAGGGGAAACGGGCCTCCGGGGAACGGACCGGGTGGATCAGAAGGCGGCCTCGTCCAGCTCCATCAGGTCGAGGTCGACGTCGGCCGCGATCCTGCGGGCCAGGGTGACGCCCGGCAGCACGTTGGCCGCGAAGAACTTCGCCGCCGCGATCTTGCCGGTGTAGAAGGGCCGGTCCTTGCTCGACGCCGTCTCCAGCTTCTCGGCGGCGATCGCGGCGCCCTTGAGCAGCAGGTAGCCGACGATCACGTCGCCGGAGGCGAGCAGCAGGCGGGAGGTGTTCAGGCCCACCTTGTAGATGTTCTTGACGTCCTGCTCGGTGGCCGCGAGGTCGGTCAGCATCAGGCCGACGATCGCCTCCAGCTCGACGGCCGCCTTCGCGAGGTGCTCGCGGGCGCCCGCCAGCTCCTCGCCGCCGGTGCCGAGCGCCAGGAACTTCTTGATGTCCTCGGCGAGCGAGTTCAGGGCCGCGCCCTGGTTGCGGACGATCTTCCGGAAGAAGAAGTCCTGGCCCTGGATGGCGGTGGTGCCCTCGTACAGGGTGTCGATCTTGGCGTCGCGGATGTACTGCTCGATCGGGTACTCCTGCAGGAAGCCGGAGCCGCCGAAGGTCTGCAGCGACTGGGCGAGCTGCTCGTAGCCCTTCTCGGAGCCGTACCCCTTGACGATCGGCAGGAGCAGGTCGTTGAGCGCGTGCTCGGCCTTGGCGTCCTCGCTGTTCGCCTCCTTGACGGCGATGGCGTCCTGGATCGAGGCGGTGTAGAGGACGAGGGCGCGCATGCCCTCGGCGTACGCCTTCTGCGTGATCAGCGAGCGGCGGACGTCGGGGTGGTGGGTGATGGTGACCTTGGGCGCGGTCTTGTCCATGAAGTTCGCGAGGTCCGGACCCTGGACGCGCTCCTTGGCGTACTCCAGCGCGTTGAGGTAGCCGGTCGAGAGGGTCGAGATGGCCTTCGTGCCGACCATCATGCGGGCGAACTCGATGATCCGGAACATCTGGCGGATACCGTCGTGCTTGTCGCCGATCAGCCAGCCCTTGGCCGGGTGACGGTCGCCGAAGGTCATCTCGCAGGTGTTGGAGGCCTTGAGGCCCATCTTGTGCTCGACGTTCGTGGCGTAGACGCCGTTGCGCTCGCCCAGCTCGCCGGTCTCGAAGTCGAAGAGGTACTTCGGGACGAGGAAGAGGGACAGGCCCTTGGTGCCGGGGCCGGCGCCCTCGGGACGGGCCAGCACGTAGTGGAGGATGTTCTCCTCCATGTCGTGCTCACCGGAGGTGATGAAGCGCTTCACGCCCTCGATGTGCCAGGAGCCGTCCTCCTGTTGGACCGCCTTGGTACGGCCGGCGCCGACGTCCGAACCGGCGTCGGGCTCGGTGAGCACCATGGTCGAACCCCAGGTGCGGTCCACGGCGAGCTGCGCCCACTTCTTCTGCTCCTCGGTGCCCTCCTCGAAGAGGATGCGGGCGAACGCCGGGCCGGAGGAGTACATCCACACGGCCGGGTTCGCGCCGAGGACCAGCTCCGCGTACGCCCAGATCAGCGACGGCGGAGCGGTGGTGCCGCCGATCTCCTCGGGCAGGCCCAGGCGCCAGTACTCGGAGTCCATGAAGGCCTTGTAGCTCTTCTTGAAGGACGCCGGGACCGGGGCGGTGTTGGTCTCCGGGTCGAAGACCGGCGGGTTGCGGTCGGCGTCGGTGAAGGACTCCGCCAGCTCGTTCTCGGCGAGCCGGGTCAGCTCCTCCAGGACGCTCTTCGCGGTGTCGGTGTCCATCTCGCCGAACGGGCCGGTGCCGTACAGCTTGTCGCGACCGAGCACTTCGAAGAGGTTGAACTCGATGTCGCGGAGGTTGGACTTGTAGTGCCCCATGGTGACGGCTCCGTATCCGGATCGGCGAGGCACTGAATCCCCGCGCAAGCTTTCACATACCAACGAGTAGCTCCGATGATGCTACCCGTCGGTAATAAGATGCAACCCCCAACGGGTGAAGTGTGAGAAGGGTCTACCTTCTCCTGTGCACCGCGTGTCTCGGTAGGCTTGCGCGCATGTATGGATACGGCCAGTCCATGGACGGCGGGGCCGCTCAGCAGCAGTACGCCCAGCCCCAGCAGCAGATGCCGGGCGGCTACGGCCAGCAGGCGCCGCTCTACCCCGAGCCGTCCCCGCCGTCCCTCGCGGACGCGGTCCGTGCCTTCACCACCGGCCAGGTCACCGCCGAGGACTTCCAGCAGGTCTTCGCCACGTCCAAGGTGTACTGCCCGCGCGGCGACAACCCCGGGTTCCTCGCGCTGCACAACACCCAGCAGCCGGTGATCCCGATGTTCACCTCGCTGAAGGAGCTGCGCCGGTACGCGGGCAAGGAGTCCAAGTACTTCGTCATCACCGGCGCGGAGGTGATCGACCTCCTCCCGACCGGCTACGGCTTCGTCCTCGACATGGAGGGCGAGCACCGGATGGTCTTCGACGCCAAGGCGGTCGAGCAGATGGTGGAGTTCGCGATGCGACGGATGTACGGCTAGCCGCCCGCGCTCCGTGGACGGCTGGGCCGCGGGGCTGAATGATTCCTTCCGGTGACCGGGCTCGCCTACTGTGCCCGCGTGACCGAGATCGACTCCGCGCCGCTGGTCCTGCACGGCCGGCGGCGTTCTGCTGCCCGGCTGCGGGACGGCGTACTCCTGCCGGAGCAGGGCGGGGTACGGCGCCGGACACCCGTGGCCGCGATCGACAGCGTGGACGTGCGCGGCCGCCGGGGGCGCGAGCCGGCCGTCGTCCTGACCTCCCGCGCCCCTCGTCCGGACCCGCCCCGGTACGCCCTCGTCTCCCGAAGCGCCCCGGCGATGCGGGAGTTCACCGAAGCCCCGCACCGTGCGCTGCCCGTGCGGGACGCCGCCGAGCCGCGCCCGGACGGTGCCTCGCCGGTGTCCGCGGAACCGATGGAGCACCCGGGGACGGAGCCCCTTCCGGTGGCCCTCGCGGTGCTCGGGGCCGGCTGCGCCCTGATCGCGGTCACGCCGGCGGCCCGCGGCGCGGGCGACGGCGGTGTGCTCGGCGCGGTGCTGCTCGGGCTGTCCATGACGCCCTGCGCGCTTGACGGCGATCCGGGAATGTTCGCCGGCCGCACTCCGTTAGGGGTGGCAGAAAGTTCAACGCTCAACTAAAGTGGGCGTACCAAGGAGGAGCCGACATGCCTGCAGTGACTGTCGAGAACCCGTTGACCCTGCCCCGGGTGACCGCGACGGCCGACGCCGTGGCCCGTCCCGTGCTCGCCGTCACGACCGCGCCGAGCGGTTACGAGGGTGAGGGCTTCCCGGTGCGCCGCGCGTTCGCCGGGATCAACTACCGCCATCTGGACCCGTTCATCATGATGGACCAGATGGGTGAGGTGGAGTACGCGCCCGGGGAGCCGAAGGGCACGCCCTGGCACCCGCACCGCGGTTTCGAGACCGTGACCTACATCATCGACGGCGTCTTCGACCACCAGGACAGCAACGGCGGCGGTGGCACCATCACGAACGGTGACACCCAGTGGATGACGGCCGGCGCCGGCCTCCTCCACATCGAGGCCCCGCCGGAGTCCCTGGTGGTGTCCGGCGGTCTCTTCCACGGCCTCCAGCTGTGGGTGAACCTCCCCGCCAAGGACAAGATGATGGCGCCGAGGTACCAGGACATCCGCGGCGGCCAGGTCCAGCTGCTGACGTCCCCGGACGGCGGTGCGCTGCTCCGTGTCATCGCCGGTGAGCTGGACGGCCACGCGGGTCCCGGCATCACGCACACCCCGATCACCATGATCCACGCGACGCTCGCCCCGGGCGCCGAGATCACGCTCCCCTGGCGTGAGGACTTCAACGGTCTGGCGTACGTCATGGCCGGCAAGGGTTCCGTGGGCGCCGAGCGGCGGCCGATCCACCTCGGGCAGACCGCGGTCTTCGGAGCGGGTTCGTCCCTGACGGTGCGGGCCGACGAGAAGCAGGACTCGCACACGCCGGACCTGGAGGTCGTCCTGCTCGGCGGGCAGCCGATCCGTGAGCCGATGGCGCACTACGGCCCGTTCGTCATGAACACCAGGGACGAGCTCCAGCAGGCCTTCGAGGACTTCCAGAAGGGCCGCCTGGGCACGATCCCGGCCGTCCACGGCATGACGGAGAGCGGCCCGCAGGCGTGAGCGGTCCGTGGGCCGGCGGGTGAGCGGTCCGCGGGTATGACGAAGGCGACCGCAGAGGCCTGACGCATCGACTGCGTCAGGCCTCTGCGCCGTGTGCCTGCTCGGTACGGGACGGGAGGCCGGTTCACCCGGGAGGGGGTGCCGGGCAGGGCGTCCGCCGGGTTCGCGTGGTCCGCTGGACGCGTGTCCCTGTTGCCCGAGGCCGTGCGCCGGTTCGCCGCCTGGTGCGTGGTGATCCTGCTGGCGGCCGGCGTCGGCTACGTCGGCATCCGGCTCTGCTCGGAGTTCCGCACCGCGGTCACCCCCGTGCTGCTCGCCCTCCTCGGCACCGCGCTGCTCGGCCCCCTGCACCGGCGGCTGGTCCGGGTCGGCGTCCAGCGGTCCCTCGCCGCCGGGCTCACCTGCGTCGCGGTCGTCGCGGTCGTCGGCGGTGCCGTCTACATCGTCGTCGCCGCGCTCGTCGACACCGGCGACCAGATCATCGCCTCGCTCAAGTCCGCGGCGAGATCGCTCGCCCGGCACTTCGGGGCCGCCGGTACCTCGATCGGCGACCTGGCGGGCAACGCGAGAAAACTGCTCGGCGAGTTCGGCGGGACCGCCGCCTCCAACGTCATCAGCGGTGTCAGCCTGGTCGGCGAGAGCATCGCCCTGGCCGTACTGGCCCTGCTGCTCGTCTTCTTCTTCCTGCGCGACTCGGACCGGGTGGTCGCCACCGTCCGCGCGCTCGCGCCCGGCTCCAGCGCCGACATGGTCGAGGCCATGGCCCGCCGGGCCTTCGAGGGCATCGAGGGGTTCATGCGCGGCACCACCCTCATCGCCCTCATCGACGCCCTCTGCATCACCGTCGGCCTGCTGATCCTGCGGGTACCGGGCGCCGTGGGCCTGGGCGCGCTCGTCTTCGTCGGCGCCTACATCCCCTATCTCGGCGCCTTCATCTCCGGTGCCGTGGCCGTCCTGGTCGCCCTCGCCGACCGAGGCTTCGTGATCGCACTGTGGGCCCTGGGGGTCGTACTCGCCGTGCAGGTGCTGGAGGGGCACGTGCTCCAGCCGGCCATCCAGAGCAGAACCGTGCAGATGCACCCGGCGGTGGTCATGCTGGCCATCACGGCGGGCGCCTCCGTCGCCGGGATCCTCGGCATGCTGCTGGCCGTACCCCTCACCGCGGCCGCCTTCGGCGTCGTCCACGAACTGCGCGCCCGGTACGCCACCACCGGCCGGCCGTCGCCCTAACCCCGGCTCCCTCCCAGATCCTGTCCCAGATCCTGCCCTTGGTCCTGTCCTTGGTCCTCGGACAGCTCGAACCAGATGGTCTTGCCCTCGCCGCGCGGGTCGACGCCCCAGGCGTCCGCCAGGAGTTCGATCAGCATCAGGCCGCGGCCGGAGGAGGCCAGTTCACCGGGGCGGCGTTTGTGCGGGAGGTCGTCGCCACCGTCCGTGACCTCCACGCGCAGGCGCCGTCCGGGGGCCTGGCCGGAGACCTCGGCGAGCAGCAGGGCGTCCGCGTCGGTGTGCACCAGCACGTTGGTGAGCATCTCGGAGACCAGCAGGACCGCCGAGTCCACCTGGTCGGACGAGTCCCAGTCGTGCAGCAGCTCGCGCAGCTGCTGGCGGGCCTCGGCGACCCGCTCGGGCTCGTCCTGGGCCACCGACAGCAGCGTGCGGCGGATCCGCGGCCGTACCGCGAGGGGTCCGGCGCCGGGGCGGGACAGCAGCAGGACCGCGATGTCGTCCTCGCGGCGGTCGGCCAGCGGCCCGGTGGTGTGGTGCGAGGACGGCCCGTGCACGGCCTGGACCAGCGCGTCGGCCAGCTTCTCCAGGTCGCCGTCGTCCTCCTCCAGGATCGCCCGGATCCGCTGCCAGCCGCTCTCGATGTCGTGGCCGCCGGTCTCGATCAGCCCGTCGGTGCAGATCATCATGGTCTCGCCGGGTTCGAGGGTGAACCGCGTCGTCGGGTAGTCGGCGTCCGGGTCGATGCCGAGCGGCAGCCCGCCCGCCGTCGGCCGCCGCAGCACCGTGCCGTCGGCCATCCGGATCGTCGGGTCGAGATGCCCCGCGCGGGCGATCTCCAGCACCCCGGTCGCCGGGTCCGCCTCGACGTAGAGGCAGGTCGCGAAGCGCGGGTCGGCGAGTTCCTCGTCGGAGGTGATCCCGTTCAGGAACCGGGAGGCCCGGGAGAGCACCGCGTCCGGGCGGTGCCCCTCCGAGGCGTAGGCGCGCAGCGCGATCCGCAGCTGTCCCATCAGGCCCGCCGCGCGGACGTCGTGCCCCTGGACGTCGCCGATGACCAGCGCGTACCGGCCGCCGCGGCCGGACCTGGCACGGGAGGTGCCCCCGGGCAGCGGGATGATGTCGTACCAGTCGCCGCCGACCTGGAGCCCGCCGCCGGTCGGTATGTAGCGGGCCGCCGCGTCCATGCCGGGCATCTCGGGGCCCAGCGTCGGGAGCATGGAGCGCTGGAGGCCGTCCGTCAGCTCCCGCTCGGAGTCGGCGATGCCGGCCCGGGACAGGGCCTGCGCCAGCATCCGGGCCACCGTGGTGAGCACGGAACGTTCGTCGGGGGTGAACGACACCGGGTAGGCGAACCCCGCCATCCAGGCGCCCATGGTCCGCCCCGCCACCGTCAGCGGCAGGAAGGCCCAGGACCTGCGGCCGAAGCGTTCGGCGAGCGGCCAGGTCACGGGGTAGCGGGACTTGTACTGCTCCGGGGAGGAGAGATAGACGGCCCGGCCGGTCCGCACCACCTC
>NZ_JBEYFC010000133.1:0-20073 GCF_040634175.1 Streptomyces sp. NPDC007162 | reverse complement strand
GCCACCGCGGCGACCTGCTGAAGGGACCGGTCGTGACGATCACCGCGCACACCCCGATGCCGGACGTCATCGGCGTCACCTTCACCCACTTCGAGTACGACACCGACGACTTCGCGATCTCGGCGTTCGCGGGCGCGCTCGGTGACACCGCCACGCAGAAGAAGTTCCAGGACCGGGCGCAGGACTGGGAGAACATCTACAACTCGTCCTCCGGCTACATCCAGCCCCAGCACTCCAACGGCCGCTGGATGGACGGCTTCAACGCCAAGCTGATCACCGGCACCTCGTCCAACGACTTCGCCGAGGGCGACGCCTTCACCTACACCCCGATGATCCCCTTCAACCTCGCCAAGCTGGCGTCCCTGGAGGGCGGCACCTCGTCCCTGGCGTCGTACCTGGACGGCGTGCTCGGCGGCTTCCAGGGCCTGGGCAGCGTCATCGGCACCCAGTCCAACATGGGCAACGAGCCCAGCATCGGGCTTCCCTGGGAGTACGACTGGGTGGGGGAGCCGTACAAGACGCAGTCCACCGTGCGGGCGGTCCAGGACCAGCTGTGGACCAACACAGCGGGCGGGCTGCCCGGCAACGACGACCTCGGCGAGATGAGCGCCTGGTACGTGTGGTCCGCCCTCGGCCTCTACCCGGAGATCCCGGGCACCGCCGACCTGGCCATCGGCAGCCCGATGTTCACCTCGGCGGTGGTCACGGCCGGCGCACACACGCTCACGGTCAACGCCCCAGCGGCAGCGGACGGTTCGCCGTATGTCCAGTCGCTGAGCCTCAACGGCAACTCCTGGAACAAGGCGTACGTACCGGCCTCGTACCTCAGCAGCTCCGCAGAGCTGGACTTCACTCTCTCCTCGTCCGCCAACACCTCCTGGGCCGCAGCCGGTTCCGCTGCTCCGCCGTCCTACGACGGCACCCCGGGCACCGGAGTGGCGCAGCCCAGCGGCACGCTCACCGAGACCGCCACCGGCAAGTGTGTTGACGACGCCGGCGCGGGCACCTCGAACGGCACCGCCATCCAGATCCACACCTGCAACGGCACCAGCGCGCAGACCTGGAAGGTCGTCCCGGACGGCACCCTCCAGGTGCTCGACGACTGCATGGACGTGACAGACGGCGCGACCACCTCCGGCGCGAAGGTCCAACTGCACACCTGCAACGGCACCCAGGCCGAGCAGTGGCAGGCGAACCCGTCCGGCGAGATCGTCAACCCGGCCTCCGGCCTCTGCCTCACCGAGGCGAGCAACGGTGCCACCGACAAGACCCAGCTGACCATCGCCACCTGCACGGGCAGCGTCGGCCAGCGCTGGACGGTTCCGTCGTCCGGGTGACGCATGTTGAAGAAGTGCCAAAGAAACAACCGCCGTGGTGTCAGCGGTTCCGGCGTTGTGCTGCGACGGACGACGTCGGAACCCAGGGGTCTGTCGTTCTCGGACGTTCTCCTGGACAGCCGAACCAGATATGTCAGTAAATGCTGCGACCCGGGACATTGAGCCGAGGCAGGCGCCCCGCGCACCTCCCCTCATTGCGGAACCGGACAACGACACCGCCAGCAATGACGGGACGTCCGAGGACGACTGACGCGGCACACACCACGTGGCACTCCCACGTTGATGAAGAGGGACCTTCTCACCGAGGCGGAAGCAACGGCGCCAGGAAGCGGCTCGGGTCCGTCTGCCTCCAGGCGTCCACGGAGGCGCGGGGGACGAGCCCCTCGGCCACCCCGGCGAAGCCCTTCGCCTCGACTTCGCGGGGGGGCCACCGGTGTTCTGGTGTGCACATCGGCGGGCTTGCCGTCGGGACCGACAGGTACGGGCTCGGCGATCGGGCCGTGCGCGCTGACGCGGCTGCTGCCACGGAACTTGACCACGCTGTCCTGACGGATCGACACCTCCGATGCCAGCAGATCAACCGGGCCCGTCCCGGCTGTGCGCACCTGGCACTGCGGGGCGCCGATGGAGCCGCCCGGGATCGCGATGTCCACGGTCAGGAGGTAGACGTCGCCGCTCCCCTGCAAAGTGACGCTGGCCTGGTAGCTGTCGCCCTGGACCAGGCCCGAGGGCGTTCGCGCATGCCTGTTACGCCCTGTGTTTCTCAGCTCGGACACCAGCTTCGACGGTGCCTCGGCTACGTGATTTCCCCGATGCGGTGATCCCCAAGAGCATCTACAGTCGTCTCGGTCACATTTCAGGGGTGCGTATGAAATATCGAACGCTGACCGCGGATGTCGTAAACCTGCTTCTGGGAGACGGAGAGACAACCCCGAAGGGCATCGAGACCACCGCCCAGGAGATGGTCCGCACGGGCCGACTACAGGGTGAACAGAAAGCCGACGGCACGGTGACCGTACGGATAGTCCCGCGTACCGCCGACTCGGCACCGCTGCGGCCCGTCGAGGAACTGGTGGTCGAACGCATCCGCCGGCGTTGCCGAGGCGGTGTCGACCGCGTGCCGATAGGCGCCCTCGGGCCGGGCGACGGCGACGAGTTCTGGGTGTGGTGGCGCGGCTTTCAGAACAGTGTCCGCGACGAGACGACGGCCCTTGGGCTCATACGGCCGGCCCGGAACAAGTACGTGACGCTGCTGTATCGGGGTGGGGCCCTCGCGGCCTGGTTCGGCGCCCTGTGGGCCGGCGTGTCGTGGAGTCCCGAGTGGACGCTGCGGATCATTCTCAAAATGGTCCTCGTGCTCAGCCTGTTGGGGTTGGTACGGCTGTCAGCCGTCCCGCTCGAGACCGGGCCCAGGTTGACGGCCGCCGGACGGCAGGCCGCGCGCGAGTGGCGGAACCACGACCGCGCTGGCGAGCATCGGCTGCCCAAACGCCAGGTGGGAGCGGCTGGTCCCGAATCGGCGCTCCCCGTACGCGAGCCGCGGCTGATCTGGTCCTCGTACGGCAGATCGTGGCACGTCGTGGAGGCCGGGCCGCTGGATACCCCGCGCTGGGGACACCTGTGGCAGTTCGTGGTGCTGGCCGTGACCGTGTGCGCCGCCTTCGTCCCCATGGTCGTGGTGACCCTGACCGCGCGCCCGCCCTTCAGCTGGGAATGGGACACCGCTCCGGTGCTCACCGGCGTACTGCTGTGGGGCCTGTGGCTGCCGGCCCGCCGTCGTGTCCTGGCGGTTCCCGACGAGTCGAGCTTTCGCGGTGCCGTCATCTCGCGCTGGGACTACGACACTCACTACGACGACCCGTACACGGATGTCACGCACTACTGCTGCTCCATCGAGGACCCGGCCACGCGGAAAGCCTGGTCCTTCGAGGTCGACCAGTGGAGCCGGCCGATGTTCTCACGCGAAACGAACCCGGAGCTCAAGGACCGGTTCCGGGTGGGGGACGTCGTCGATGTCCACTGCAGCCCGCGCCGGCGCAAGATCCATCAGATCAGTGTGGTCGAGGCCGTGTCGCGGACCGACTGACGATCAGATCCGCTCTCCGGCACGAATACGGCCGATGCCCTCCCCGCCCAACGAGACCACGCCACCTACCTGCACGAACGCGGCGCCCACTACCTGCTGACCATCAAGAACAACCAGCGCAACCAAGCCCGCCAACTCCATGCCCTGCCCTGGAAGAACATCAGGTCCTGCGGATCCGGCGCCGTCGCCGCCTCTACGGAGCGAAGAAGTGATCCAGCAAGACCGTCTGCGCCGTCACGGGCCTGACCGCCGAAGAAGCGAAGCGAGTTCCGCTACGCCGTGATGGCCGCATTCCCGGGCCACGGCCATGGCGACCTCGCCGGCGCCTACCCCGCGGTCTGCCTCGGCGTGATCCTTCACACCTCGGGCACCGAATCCGGCCCGGCCGCCCTGCGCGCCATCCAGCCGGCCTTCGAACGAGGCCTGACTCCGGCCCGTTCACCCTCGGCGCCGTGTCCGGCCAAGAGGCGCTGCGCCCGGCCTACGCACTCCCCGGCGAAGCGGCCGTGCGCAAGTAGACCGAAATCACCTAGGAGAGCTGGCGGTTGATCGGATGCTCGGCGCTGTTCATGGTCGCCAGCCCGGACACTGACGGCAACTGCGACGTCTCCCCGCGCCGCGGCTCCGCCCGATGTGTCGCGGGCCTGGACACGCGCACGGTGGCGATACCGGACGCGACCGGCAACAAGCGCCCGGACACCCTGCAGGACGTCATGCCCACCGGACGGGCCGGGCAGCTGTTCGTCATCCCGGGGCCGGGACCGGGGCATCCTGCTCAATGCGGTGCGGTCTTTCCCATCTGGGAAGGAGCCGCCGTGGGGTTCCCTGCGGTGTGTGCCGCGGACACCGTCTGATGGAAGTCCTGTCCTTGGCGGTCGTGGGCGTCGGGCCGGGCAGGGACCGTGCCGGACGCAGACGGTGTGCTGGCGGCGGTAGCGAGCGGGGCATGGATCTTGCGCGCGAACCCGGCCCCGGGAAGCGGCAGTTCCACATCGGGCTGGCGCAGGTAGCCGACGGCGACCGCCAGGGGAACGCAGGCCATGAGTTCCGTGACGACCGCCGTCCTGGGCCAGGCCGCGTACTTGGTGACAGCGAGCAGGGCGCGCAGGATCGACGTGGCGGAGTCCTCGGTCTCCGTGCCGAACCAGGTACGGACGCGCTGTGCGTGGGGGGGTGTGCGCACACAGGTACGTCGGGCGGGGGCTGCCGGTCGGGCACGCGTGACCGTCCCTCGACCTGCTTGGGCGGTGGTTCGGGCAGCAACGGCTCGATGAGCGACCACAGCTCGTCCGACACGATCCACGGCCACGCCTGACGCTTCCCCATGCCCTCGTCAGCGAGCGATCAAGTAGACAGTCACATGATCAACCGCTTTTGTTAGAGCCAGTTAGGCAATCGAGCCGTCATCTGGGTCAGACGGCGACGAGCTCCAAGCCGAAGTAACCATTACCCACGGGGTACGTCTTCACGCGGCGCCATCCCGAGGCCGCGAACAGGGCATCGAACTCGGCCAGGTCGCGTTCCATGCCGTTCGTCGTGGTGAGCATGGCCATGTCCGACAGGGTGGCCAGGTCGGGCTTGCCGATCTCGCCGACGACCATCTCGACGACCAGCGCGCGTCCCCCCTCGTGCACGGCAGATCGGCAGTTACGCAGGATCGTCGTGCACTGGTCGTCGTCCCAGTCGTGCAAGATCGTCTTCACCAGGTAGAGGTCGGCCGGGGGAACCTCCACGAAGAAGTCGCCACCCACTGCGGAGAAACGGCCGGACAGGCCGCGCTTGTCGGCCTCACCACGGGCGGCCTCGACGACGTGCGGCAGGTCGAGGACCTGCCCGCTCAGCCCGGGGTCGGCCTCCAGCAGCGCCAGGACAAAATCACCGTTCGAACCGCCAACGTCGACGACGGTGGACACACCGTCGGTGGATACGGCGGCCACGGCGCCCTGCGTCACCAGGCCCGACAGGTCTCCCATCGCCTGGGCGAAGAGGGCCGCTTCCGCGGCGTTCTCCGGCTTGGCGTAGTACTCGAAGATCTCCATCCCCAGTGCCTTCTTGGTCTGGGTCTTGCCTTCCCGCACGGCCTCGGAGAAGGTCGCCCAGGACTGCCAGAGCGCCTGGCCGGTCTGGGCCAGCACCAGGGAGCGCATGGACCCGGGGACCCCGGAACGCAGCAGAAGGCCCCGGCCGGTGAGACCGAAACGACGGCCCCCCTCGTAGCTCAGCAGGCCGATCGAGGAGGCCGCGCGCATCAGACGGTACGTGGCCTGCGGATGACTGCCCTCGCGTTCGGCCACCTCCTCAGCCGTCATCGCTCCGTCAAAGAGGTGGTCGGCGACGTGCAGCGCCGCTATGCCCCTCAGAACTTGGGCACGGACAAGGCCGATCAGCAGGTCGAAGACAGCGGCGGCATCGGCAGCGGGATCGGCTGCGGAGGTGCCCGACGGAACGTCGGTGCCGCGATTGGTGTCAGACATGACAGCTAAAACCCTTCAGTACTCACCATGAGGCGGAAGCATGGAAGCAAGCGCGCAGTCTCTGTCTCCGCGCGTCGCGACATCGTTGTCCGCATGGCTCACCTTAGGAACACCGCAGCGCGCGACCATGGGCGGAAGTCGCCCTTGAAGGAGCGGGCATGAAACGGAACCGACTGCTCACCTCGGCCGCGCTCACCGCGACCGCCGCGCTCGGCCTGGCCGTGCCGCACACCGCCGTCGCCGCCACCCCCGGACCCGGCCCCAGCCCCAACCCCGGCCGTTCCTGCGCCTACGTGTCCTCCGACTTCCGGCCGACCCTCAGGTACGGCGACACCGGCGCGGCGGTCAGCCAGGCGCAGTGCCTCAGCAACGCGTGGGGCGGACAGCCGCCCAAGCTGGCGCCCGACGGTGTCTACGGCACCGCCCTGCTGAAGAAGATCGAGTGGATCCAGACCTGCCACGGCCTGCCGGCGAGCGGAGTCGTCGAGGGCCGCACCTGGCAGTCCCTGTACCACCCGGCCCTGGACTGCTACGTCCCCTACCCGGCCTGAGACAGTCCCCGGCCCCCCGGCACCCCTTGTCGACACCGCTTTGCGAACGCACCCGTTAGGGTGGTTAAAGAAATCGCAAAGGACGAGCTGGGACGAGACGAGGGAGCCAGCCTTGGGGGCGCCACGCCTGAGCAGGACGCCGTTGCCGGGAATCGGGGTCCGTTACGACCTCACCACGAAGGAGCAGGACCGGCTGTCCGTGGTCGCGCACCGGGACGGTTCGCGCATCCTGAGCGCCTACCGCCAGGAGGACCCCGACGCCTGCGCCCTGTCGGTGCGGCTGTCCTCCGGGGAGACGGCCGCGCTCATCGACGCGCTGATACCGACGCACCACAGCCCGAACCTGCTCTCCACCACCGACCTCGGCCTGGTCGCCGAACGGATCGAGCTGGGCGCCACGTCGTACTGGAACGGCCGTCTCCTGGGCGAGACGCGGATGCGGACCGAGACGGGGGTGTCCATCGTGGCCGTGCTGCGCCGTGCCGAGGCGGTCCCCTCGCCCGCGCCGGACTTCCGGCTCGCCGGCGGGGACACGCTCATCGTGATCGGCACCCGCGAGGGCGTCGACGCGGCCGCCGCGATACTCGGGCGGGAGTGAGGCCGCCGTGCACGACTCCGCCGTCTTCCTGATCGAGTTCGGGGCGATCATCCTCGGCCTGGGCCTGCTCGGCCGCCTCGCCGGGCGCTTCAGCTTCTCGCCCATCCCCCTCTACCTGCTGGCCGGGCTCGCCTTCGGCAAAGGGGGCCTCTATCCGCTCGGCACCAGCGAGGAGTTCGTCGCGATCGGCGCCGAGATCGGCGTCGTACTGCTGCTCCTGATGCTCGGTCTGGAGTACACCGCGAGCGATCTCGTCTCCAACCTGAAGTCCCAGTACCCGGCGGGCCTGGTGGACGCCGCGCTCAACGCGCTGCCGGGTGCCGTCATGGCCCTCCTGCTGGGCTGGGGACCGGTGGCGGCCGTGGTGCTGGCCGGCGTCACCTGGATCTCCTCGTCCGGGGTGATCGCCAAGGTCCTCGGCGACCTGGGACGGCTCGGCAACCGGGAGACGCCGGTGATCCTGAGCATCCTGGTCCTCGAAGACCTCTCCATGGCCGTCTACCTGCCGATCGTCACCGCGCTGCTGGCCGGCGCGGGCCTGGCCGCGGGCAGCCTGACCCTCGCCATCGCCCTCGGGGTGGCCGGACTGGTGCTGCTGATCGCGGTCCGCTACGGCAGGCACATCTCCCGTTTCGTCTCCAGCGACGACTCCGAGAAGCTGCTCCTCGTGGTGCTGGGCCTGACCCTGCTCGTCGCGGGCATCGCCCAGCAGCTCCAGGTCTCCGCCGCGGTGGGCGCGTTCCTCGTCGGCATAGCGCTCTCCGGGGAGGTCGCGGAGGGCGCCCACCACCTCCTGGCACCCCTGCGGGACCTCTTCGCGGCCGTCTTCTTCGTCTTCTTCGGCCTGCACACCGACCCGTCGAGCATCCCGCCGGTGCTGCTGCCCGCGCTCGCGCTGGCGGTCGTCACCGCGCCGACGAAGATCGCCACCGGCTACTGGGCCGCGAAGCGCGCCGGGATCTCGGCGAAGGGCCGCTGGCGGGCGGGCGGCACCCTGGTCGCCCGCGGCGAGTTCTCGATCGTCATAGCCGGCCTCGCGGTCACCGCGGGCATAGAACCCTCCCTGGGCCCCCTGGCCACCGCCTACGTCCTGATCCTCGTCATCGTCGGCCCCCTCACGGCCCGCTACACCGAACCCGTGGCCCGCCGCCTGACCCGCCGCTCCAAGCCGACGGAACCGGTCCCGCTCCCCGAACCCCGAGTCGCCGACCCGGACACGGTGGGCCGCACCTGACCGGTCGCAACGACACCTCACTCACGGCGAGTTGACGGCCACCTCGGCCCACACCGTCTTGCCCACGGGTTGCCGGGGCGCACATCCCCACCGCATCGCGAGGGCATCCACCAGGAGCAGGCCACGCCCCGACTCCCCGTCGGGGACGGCCCGGGGCGCGGCGACAGGCGGCCTCCTCGCGGCCGCGGCGTCCGCGACCTCGACACGGACCAGGCCCGCAGCCACGTCGCGGACCAGCCGGAGCCCGAAGGTGTGCCCCGGCACCCGGCCGTGCCGCACCGCGTTGGCGGCGAGTTCGGCGACGACGAGAGCGACCGCGCACGACGCGTCCGACGCGGCGGGAAACCCCCACTCCGCCAGGCACCGCACGGCATGGTGCCGAGCGTGCCGCGCTCCTTGCGCCGAGGACGCGAACTGCGCGCTCCAACGGGGTTCCTTGGGTTCCTTCTCCGAAGTGACCGCTTCTGTCAGCACAGCTCGACCGCTCTTTCCTGTACGTGAGTCGTTACGTTCCGTACTCAAGGGTCGTCGGGGCGCCCTAGGCTCGGAAGGTGACACAGCCTTACTTCTCGGTTCGTAAGGGACGGAAGTGATGCCTTGGCCAACGGAATTGACTCCAGTACGTCGATGGCGGCGCTGTTCGGTGCACGGGTGCGCAGACTCCGCGTCGCCGCCGGACTGACCCAGGCCGAACTCGGTGCCGCCGTACACGTGGTGAGCACCCGGATCACCCAGATCGAGCGGGCTTCCGGAGCGAAGCCGACGTTCGAACTGGCGCGGGCGCTGGACGCGGTCCTGGGCACCGACGACCTGCTGGCGGAGCTGTGGCCGTACGTGTACCGGGAGGCGTTCCCGGACTGGTCACGGAAGTTCATGGCCTACTCGGAGCGGGCGGTGGCCATTCGTGAGTACGCGGCGCACGTCGTCCCGGGCCTGTTGCAGACCGAGGCCTACGCGCGGGCCGTGCTGAGCGTCGGTCGAACCCTCGACGGCAAGCAGCAGTTGGAGGAGCGGGTCACCGCCCGCATGGGCCGTCAGGCACGGCTCCGTATGGCCGACCGGCCGGAGTTGTGGGTGGTCCTCGACGAGGCAGTGCTGAGGCGTCCGGTCGGTGGCCCGGCGGTGATGCGGGAGCAGTTGGAGCGACTGCTCGACACCGCGACGGAGTCCCATCTCACCGTGCAGGTACTGCCGTTCGACCAAGGCGAGCACGACGTCATGGGCGGCTCGCTCACGCTGCTGACGATGCCGGACGACTCGGAGGCCGCCTACACGGAGGGCGCTCACTACGGCCAACTCATCGAGGATCCGCACGAGGTCAGGAGTTTCGGGCTGACCTACGATCGGCTACGGGCGGCAGCCCTGCCCCCGCTCATGTCGCTCGACATGATCCGATCCGTGATGGAGGACAGTCACCGTGGAGCGAACGTCCCGTCCCGATCTGAACGACGCCGTCTGGCGCAGGAGCAGCTACAGCAATCAGGAGGGCGGCAACTGCGTGGAGGTGGCCGACGGGTTCCCCGGCGCCGTCCCCGTCCGTGACAGCAAGGTCCCGCACGGTCCGGCACTGTGCTTCGACGCCACCGCCTGGGCCGCTTTCATAGGCGAGTTGAAGGGCTGAGGCCGCCGTCCCGGGCTCGCCGGACCCTTGTCCGCGAGGGTCCGGTGGGCCGCTGACCTCCCCAAAGAACCGGGGGAAAGAACTACCCGCCCACCCACCCTCCCCGGCCGCACGGCCCGCGTCACCCGTCCGGGTGACCGGCTTGCAGGGGCGGGACACGGACCGTTACGTTCGCGGCGACAACCGCACACAGACGACGGCCCCCGGCCGGGACTGGCATCCCGAACGAGGGCCTGACCGATCAGGAAGTGAACACCTTCCCGATGGCTGACCCGCAGTCTAACGCGCCCTCGCGCGCCGACGCCGGACTCCCGACCTCCGGCGTGATCCATGTCCGCACCCGGCTCTCCGCCGACTTCACCGTGATCTCCAACGCCCTCGCACAGCGGCCCGGCAGCGCGGTCACGGTCGGTGTCGCGGCGTACATCTCCTCCCTGCCCGACGGCTCATCCGTGAGCATCGCCGCCCTGTGCAAGCACTTCACCGAGGGCGAGATCCTGATCTCCCGCGCCCTCAGGGAACTGGAAGAGGACGGCTACCTGGAACGCCGCCGCGAGCGGACACCCACCGGCCAGATCCGCACCCGGACGTACTTCTACGACGTCCCCGGCGGAAACCCCGGGCCTCCCGAACCACCGAAGCCCCGCCGCCCCCGCAAGCCACCGGCCGTACCCGCGCCCACGCCAGGGGCAGTGCAGGAAACAGTGCAAGCACCCGTACCGGCGCAGGCCGACACACCGCCCCCGCTCGCCGAAGCCCACCCCGAGGCCATCACCCTGCTCGCCGCCCTGCGCCGGATCGACCCCCGCCTCGTCCTGTCCGAGCAGGATGCCGCCCGCCTCGCCCCGGGCGTCACCCGCTGGCTCGCGGCGGGCCTCCCGCCCACCCACATCACCGACCTCCTCACCGCAGGCCTCCCGGACCGCCTCCTGACCCGCCCGGCCGGCATCCTCGCCTACCGGCTCAAGGAGACGCCCCTCCGAGCACCGGCGAGGATCACGGCGCCACCGGCCGCCCGGACCGTCGCACCCATGTGGAACTGCGACGGCTGCGACCGAGGATTCCGCGCCCAGGAACCCGGCCACTGCCGAGACTGCCGAGACCACGGCCGGCACCTCTCCGACGTCGCCTGAGCCAGTGGCCCTGAGCGGGGCTCGTCAGTTGTTCCAGCTCTCGTCGTACGGGTCGGACGGGACCGGGATCGGCTTGGCCTGGGTGACCTCCAGGTAGGGGATCGGGCCGTTGTTCACCGGGTCGTGGGTCACGCGGGCGGTGTACGTGCCCGTCACCTGGAGCCAGGCGTCCGGCTGGAGGACCGGGGGGATCTTGCCCGTGAGGGCCACCTTCACCGGCTGGGCGTCCGCCGCACAGCAGTTGAGGGCCATGCGGACCAGGTAGGGGGCGCCGCTCTTGTCCAGGGCCACGAAACCCGTGATGCGCACGCTCCTGCCGCCGAACGAACGGCCGTGGTCGTAGACCGCGCGGCCCGCGTAATCGACCAGGTTGATCGGGATCGGGTCCGACTTCGGCAACTTCATGTACCCGTACGGCTGTTGCAGGGCCGTACCGGCACGCACCGCGCTGTAGGAGCCGAGGGCGGGCGGGGCGACGAGGATCAGGGCGAGGAGCGGGAGGACCAGGAGCCAGGAGATGCGGGGTTCGCGGTGAGCGTGCGCGGGGTCGGGGTCGGGGTCGTGGTCGTGTTCGTGTTCGTGGTCCTGGGCGGGCTTGGTGCGGGTGCGGGCTCGCCACTCGTACCACGCCGTCGCCAGCGCCGCGACGATCAGGACCGCGCCCGCCGCCAGGATCAGCGGCTGCAGGCCCGCCTTGACGTAGCGCAGGTAGAGGTTGGTCGTGCCCGCGTGCAGGAGGGCCGCCCCGACCAGGAACAGCACCGCCGCCTGAGCCTGCCGGTTCACAGCAGCACCGCCCCGGTGACCAGCGCGCCCGCGATGGCGGCGACGAACGTGGCGGGGGCGAAGCGCAGGGCGAAGCCGCGGCCGAAGGTGCCCGCCTGCATGGCGAAGAGTTTCAGGTCGATCATCGGGCCCACGATCAGGAACGCCAGCTTGGCGGTGAGGGAGAACTGGGTCAGGGAGGCCGCCACGAACGCGTCCGCCTCCGAGCAGATGGACAGCAGCACGGCCAGGATCGACAGCGCGAGGATCGCGACCACCGGGTTGGCGGCCGCCGTGCGCAGCCATTCCGCCGGGGCCACCGCCTTCAGCGTCGCCGCGGCCATCGCACCCAGCACCAGGAACCCGCCCGCGTGGACGGTGTCGTGCCGGACCGAGGACCAGAACGCCTCCATCTTCGTCTCGCCCTCGTGGTGCGCGTGCGCCGGCGGACGCAGCCAGTCGGTGCGGCCCACCCGCTGCCACAGCCAGCCCATCACGCACGCGACCAGCAGGCTGCCGGCGAACCGCGCCAGCACCATCTCGGGGTTGCGCGGGAACGCCACCGCCGTCGCCGTCAGCACGATCGGGTTGATCGCCGGGGCGGAGAGGAGGAAGGCGATCGCCGCGGCCGGAGTGACGCCCCGGCGGACCAGGGCGCCCGCCACCGGGACCGACGCGCACTCGCAGCCCGGCAGGATCGCACCGGCCAGGCCCGCGACCGGAACCGCGAGGGCGGGGCGGCTGGGCAGGGCGCGGGCGAAGAAGGACGGCGGCACGAACACCGCGAGGGCCGCGGAGAGCAGCACGCCGAGGACGAGGAAGGGGAGCGCCTGGACGACCACCGCCACGAACACCGTCATCCAGCTCTGCATCACCGGCTTGGACAGCGCACCGCGCACCGGCCCCTGGAAGACCACGACCAGGAGCAGCAACAGGGTCAGGACGAGGGGCGAGTTGAGGTGCCAGCCCTCCTGCTCGGAGCGACCGGAACGGCTGGAGCGACCGGAACGGCTGGGGCGGCCGGAGCTGCCGTTGCGGCCCGGGCGGTCCGGGTCGGCGGCGCCGGGGTGCCCCTCGTGGGCGGCGGCCGACCCGGGCGGGGCGGCTTTCTCGGTGATGGCCACGGGACGGATACCTCCGGCACTTCGGTCAGATCCGGGATTATGCTCCCTCTCCCTCCCTACGGGCGGCCGGGGGCGGCTGTTCACTTCGTTGCTGGAACCATGCGTCCCGTTGAGGCAGTCTTTTCCCTCGTGGCGAGCGTTCCGTATCAAGGTGGTGGGGGTCCGGCACCCATGGTGGTGTGCGGCGACGACGGGCTCGCGCACCGGCTGGCCGCCGAGTTGCGCACGGTGTACGGCGAACAGGTCACCCTGGTCGTGCCGCCGAACGGGCGCACCGCCCGGCCGCCGGTCGTCGGACGGGCCCGCGCCGCCTCGGCCGCGCTGATCGACCGGGTGGTGAGCGCCGCCGTCGGACGGGCGACCGCCAACGGCGCCGGCAGCAGCGGCAACGGAGGCGGCAACGGCGGCTCCGGCAGCACCGGCGGTACGGGTCCGGTCACCGGGGAAGGCCCGCGCGGGGAACGGTTGTTGGAGGCCCTCGAAGCCACCGAGTCCGTGCTCGCCGAGGCGGGCGTGGAGCGGGCCGGCGCGCTCGCCCTCGTCTACGACGACGACGAGACCAACATCCGCGCCGCCCTCACCGCCCGCCGGCTCAACCCCAGACTGCGGCTGGTCCTGCGGCTCTACAACCGGCGGCTCGGCCAGCACATCGAGGAACTCCTCGACCAGGCGGCCGCGTTGGCGATCGGGGACGCGGACGACGGGGCCGGGGACGCCGCCACGATCGTCCTCTCCGACGCCGACACCGCGGCCCCCGCCCTCGCCGCCACCGCGCTCGCCGGGCACGGCAAGGTCATCCAGACGGACGGGCTGGTGCTGCGGGCGGTGGAACTGCCGCCCGGTTCCGGGGCCGACCGGCGGGACGCCGACCTGGGGCTGTTTCCGCTGGCGTTGCTCTCCGCGAACAACACCGGTCCGCTGCCCGCCGGGGACGGCACCGACCAGGGGCCCCGGCTGCTGCCCGACGAGGCGGAGGTACGCGCCGCGGACGGCCGGGGCGTGCTGGTGCTCGAACAGGTGTCGTCGTCCGCGGGGGCGGCGGCGCCGGGCGGGCTGGGGCGCGGCAACGGCGTCGGGGCCGGGGTCGTACCGGCGCTCGCCTCGCTGTTCTCGCGGCGGCTCAGGTGGTCGCTGGCCGGACTCGTGGGGTGTGTGGTCGCGCTCGCGGTCGCGCTGTCGATCGTGACGGGCATCCATCCGGTACGGGCCTTCTACTACACGCTCCTCGACCTGTTCGCCATCGACAATCCCGCGATCGGGGAGTCGCTCGGGCGGCAGATCCTTCAGTTGCTGTCGGGGTTGATGGGGTTGCTGTTGCTGCCGGTGCTGCTGGCGGCGGTGCTCGAAGCGCTCGGGACCTTCCGGACGACGTCCGCGTTGCGGAAGCCGCCGCGCGGGCTGAGCGGGCACGTGGTGCTGCTCGGGCTGGGGAAGATCGGGACGCGGGTGCTGACCCGGCTGCACGAACTGCACGTCCCGGTGGTGTGCGTGGAGTCCGATCCCGACGCGCGCGGGCTGGCGGTGGCGCGGCGGCTGCGGGTGCCGGTGGTGCTCGGGGACGTCACCCAGGAGGGGGTCCTGGAGGCCGCCAAGATCCATCGGGCGCAGGCGCTGCTCGCGGTGACCAGCGCGGACACCACGAATCTGGAGGCGGTGCTGTACGCGCGGTCCGTGCGGCCGGATCTGAAGGCCGTGCTGCGGCTGTACGACGACGACTTCGCGACCGCCGTGTACCGGACGTTGCGGACGGCGCACCCCCGGGCGATCACCCGGAGCCGGAGTGTGTCGTACCTGGCGGCGCCGTCCTTCGCCGGGGCGATGCTGGGGCGGCAGATCCTCGGGGCGATCGCGGTCGAGCGGAAGGTGTTGCTGGTGGCGGTGTTGGGGGTGGGTGGGCATCCGCAGTTGGAGGGGCGGACCGTGGAAGGGGCGTTTCGGGTGGGGGCTTGGCGGGTGCTGGGGTTGGAGGGCCGGGCGGGGGTTGCGGACGGGGGGTATGTGATGCGGGGTGGGGATCGGGTGGTGGTGGCCGCCACTCGGAGGGGGTTGGCGGAGTTGTCGGGGAGGGTGCCGCCCACCCACCCGCCCGACTCGGTGAGTTGAGGGGTGGGGGTGGGTGGGGGCTGAGCTCTAAAGGGGCGCCTCTGCCGGCGTCTCCTTCAGGTGGCGTTCCGCGAACTCCATCTCCAGCCTCAGTTGCTTGATGCGTTCGTCGACCACCAGGGAGCCGTGGCCCGCGTCGTAGCGGTAGACCTCGTGGGGGGCCGAGCGGGCTGCCAGGCGGCTCACGTAGTTGTCGATCTGGCGGATGGGGCAGCGGGGGTCGTTGACACCGGCCGAGATGTAGACGGGGGCCTTCACGTCGTCGACGTACGTCAGGGGCGAGGACGCGGCGAAGCGGTCCGGGACCTCCTCCGGGGTGCCGCCGAGCAGCGTGCGGTCCATCGCCTTCAGCGACTCCATCTCGTCGTGGTACGCCGTGACGTAGTCGGCGACCGGGACGACGGCGATGCCCACCGCCCAGGACGCGGGCTGGGTGCCGAGACCGAGGAGGGTGAGGTACCCGCCCCAGGAGCCGCCGGTCAGGATCAGCCGGTCCGGGTCGGCGAGGCCGGACTCGACCGCCCAGTCCCGTACCGCCGCGACGTCCTCCAGCTCGATCAGGCCCACCCGGTGCTTGAGCGCGTCCGTCCAGGCGCGGCCGTAGCCCGTGGAGCCCCGGTAGTTGATGCGGACCACCGCGTAGCCGTGGTCCACCCAGGCCGCCGGGCCTGCCGCGAAGCTGTCGCTGTCGTGCCAGGTCGGGCCGCCGTGCAGGTCGAAGACCGTGGGGAGCGGGCCGACGGCACCGGCCGGCTTCTGGATCAGGGCGTGGACGGGACCGCCCGGCCCCTCCACCCACGCGTCCGAGACCGGGACCGACGGGGGGCACTTCATACCGGGCGGGTCCAGGACGACCGCGCCCGTCGTGGAGCGGACCACCGGCGGCTCGGCCGCGGACGACCAGAGGTACTCGACCGTGCCGTCCGGGCGGGCCGTGGCCCCGGAGACGGTTCCCGGCGGGGTGGGGATCCGGGTCAGCTCCTGCGTGCCGAGGTCGTAGCGGAACAGTTCGCTGCGGGCCTTGTGGCTGTGCGCGATCAGCAGCGCGCTGCCGTCCGGGTACCACTCCGCGCTCACGTCGCCCGGAAGGTCCAGGGTCAGGTCCGTCTGCGCGCCGGTCACGACGTCCCAGACCAGCGGCTCCCAGCGGCCCCGCCGCTGATGGCCGATGAGCAGCCGCGGGTCGCCCTCGACCGGGGCGAAACCCAGCACCTCCAGGCCCAGTTCCTCGGCGCCGCCCCTGGTGTCGTCCAGCTCCGCGACCTTCGTGCCGTCGGGGCGGACCACGCGCAGCGCCGAATGCATCGCGTCACCGTGCTCGGTGTGCTCGATCGCGATCAGCGACCCGTCGTGGGAGAGGTCTCCGACGCCCGCCGACTCGACGTGCCGGTAGATCTCCGACGGCGCCTCGCCCGTTCTGACCAGGTAGATCGTCGTACCTTCGGCATCCGTCGAGCGGCCCACGACGGCCGTGCGGCCGTCCCGGCCGAGGGCCAGGCCCGAGGGGTACGACGGCTCCAGGCCCGGCGTCGCCTCCTCGTCCGCGCCGCCCTCGAAGGGCTGGCGGCGCCAGACGCCGAACTCGTCGCCGTCCTTGTCGTCGAACCACCAGATCCACGCGCCGTCCGGGGAGAGCAGCCCGTCCGTCGTGCCGTTCGGCCGGTTCGTCGCCTGGCGCTGCTCGCTGCTCGCGCGGTCCCAGGCGTACAGCTCGTACGTCCCCGTCGCGTTCGACACGAACAGGGAACGGTCGGGGGCGTCCTCCGCCCAGTCCGGCAGGGAGACCCGAGGGGCGCGGAAGCGCTTCTCCCAGTCCGGCATGTCGCTCTCACTCATGGCCGCAGTCATGGCCCCATAGTGCCTGCCCCCGCCCACAATGCGCTGCTCGCGCCCTCAGCCTGTGGATAACTTTGCGAACAACCAGGTCACCGTTCGGTTCGGCAAAACCGGTGCGGGCGCGCCCACCCCACTCCCAAGCCCCCGCAAAGCGCCCCGTACCGTGGACAGGGTGTACCGGTTCCTGCTGACACCCCGCTGGTGGGGCATCAACGTCTTCGTGCTGCTCGCCATCCCGTTCTGCATCTTCATGGGGTCGTGGCAGCTGAGCCGCTTCGAGGCGCGGGTGGAAGCGCACCGCAGCGCCGACGAGCAGGTCGTGACGGCCAGGACGGAAGCGGCCCGGCCGCTGGCCGACCTGCTCCCCGTCGACCAGGCCACCTCCGGCAAGCGGGCCACCGTCAGCGGCCGGTACGCCAAGCAGCTGCTGGTGCCCGACCGGCAGCTCGACGGCCGTGACGGCTACTACGTGCTGACCCTGCTGCGCACCGACTCCGGCAAGGCCCTGCCCGTGGTGCGCGGCTGGCTGCCCGGCAAGGCCGACGCCGCGAAGGCGCCCGCCCCGCCCACCGGCGAGGTCACCGTCACCGGCGCGCTCCAGGCCTCCGAGACTCCGGGGGACAACGGCGTCAGCGCCGAGGGCGGACTGCCGTCCGGGCAGACGGCGGCGATCAGCGCGGCCTCGCTGGTGAACCTGGTGCCGTACCCGGTGTACGACGCCTGGATCACCCTGGACAAGGCCGACGCGGGGATGACGGCCGTACCGGCGACCGCGCCGGACAACTCGGGGCTCGACCTGAAGGCGTTCCAGAACCTCGGCTACACCGGTGAGTGGTTCGTCTTCGCGGGGTTCGTGGTGTTCATGTGGTTCCGGCTGCTGCGCCGTGAGGCGGAGTTCGCCCGGGACGCGGAGCTCGGGCTGGTCCCGGAAGAGGAAGCGCAGCAGCCGACGGCCGCGGTCTGACCGGCCCCGGCACGGACGTCCGGGGCCTCGGCCGTGGGCGTCACTGCGCCGCCAGGACCCCGGTCCAGTAGACCGTGCCCGCGCACGCGTTCGGCACCGTCGCAGAGCCGGTCGGGGACCCGGCCTCCGGGGTGTACGAGACCGCGACGCTGCCGTCGGCCGTACCGTCCTCGGTGAGCATCTGGGTGGTGACGCCCTGCGTGCCGGAGGTGGTCGTACCGGTGCCGCTGCTCGCGTCCTCGGAGGGGCTCGGGGAGGGCGTGGTGCCGCCGGTGTCGGTGGTGCCGCCGGTGCCGGAGCCGCTGGTCGGGCAGGTCGCCGACGGGACGAAGGCGAACTTCTCCTCGTAGGCGGCGCCGGGTGCCAGGACCAGGCCGGTGAGCTCGGTGGTCGGGTCGGGGAGCCCGGCCGCCGGGTCGCCCGAGACGTGTCGGGCGGCGGCGACCTTGGTGGCGTCGGCCGCGCCCTGCGCAAGGACGCCGACGCTGCCGGGGCCGCCGACGGTGCAGCTCGTCGACGAGACGTTGACGACGCGGAAGGTGCCGTAGACGGCGCCCGTCGAGTCGGGGGCGCCGACGGTGGCCGCCGGGGTGCCGAGCTGGGCGGAGGTGCAGACCGGGGCGCTGCCGGCGGCGCTCGCCGTGGGGACGACCTTGGTGCCGCCCGTGCTCCCGGTGTTCTCCTCCTTGCCGCTCCCCTTGCTGCCGCCGGGGCTCCGGCTGGCCTCCGGGCCGCCGGAGCTGCCCGCGGTGCCGGTGCCGCCGTCCGGGCCCTTGCCGCCGGCCGAGCCGCCCTGGGCCTGGGAGGCCTGGCCGGCCATGGAGGTGTTGGGGTCGGTGCCGCCGGAGTTGGAGACGTGTACGAGGGCGGGGATCGCGGTGCCGATGAACAGGGCGGCGGCCGCCATCCCGACGGCGGCCTGACGCTTGCGGGCCCGGCGGGCGGGCACGGCACGGCGCAGCCGGTCGAGGGCACCGTCACGGGGCGCGAGATCGTCGACCGCGGTGTGCAGCAGCCGCCGCAGCGCCAACTCGTCGGCGCCGAGCCCGTCCGGCCCACCGTCGGGGAGCCGCTCGGGGTCGTTGCGGAGTTCTTCAGAGCCCTGGCCGAGGCCCTCCGGGCCCTTTTCGTCGGGGCCGTGGTTCACAGTTCCGTTCCCAGCGTGCGATTGCGTGTGCTCTTGTTCGTGGCGTGGTGGCATCGGCTCGTGCCAGGCGTAGGGCTCGTGCCGGTCATGTGAGTCCCGCCCCTCCGCTTCCTCCCTCATACCGACGCCTCCATCGCGACCCGCAGCGCCGCGATGCCGCGCGAGCCGTACGCCTTCACCGAACCCAGCGATATGCCGAGCGTCTCGGCGACCTGGGCCTCGGTCATGTCGGCGAAGTAGCGCAGCACCAGGACCTCGCGCTGACGGCGTTGCAGTCCCTTCATCGCCTTGATGAGGTCACGCCGCTCCAGCTGGTCGTAGGCCCCTTCCTCCGCGCTCGCCATGTCGGGCATCGGCTTGGAGAGGAGCTTGAGGCCGAGGATGCGGCGGCGCAGCGCGGAACGGGAGAGGTTGACGACCGTCTGCCGGAGATAGGCGAGGGTCTTCTCCGGGTCGCGGACGCGTTTGCGGGCGGAGTGGACACGGATGAACGCCTCCTGGACGACGTCCTCGCAGGAGGCGGTGTCGTCGAGGAGGAGCGCGGCGAGGCCGAGGAGCGAACGGTAGTGCGCCCGGTAGGTCTCGGTCAGGTGGTCGACCGTCGTACCGGCCGCCGCCGTCTCCTCCGCGCCGTCGCGCTGGCTGGGTATGCGGGTGGGCCGCGCTGCGGGCATGGGCGCGATCACCGGCATGCCGCCGGGCGCACCGGGCACGCGGGGGCGCAGGCCGACGCGGGGCGGCCGTAGGGCCGTCGCGCCGCGGGGCGCACTGAGTTCGAGAACCTCTGCCACGCAAGTTGGACACACTGACCCCCGCCGGGGTTGTACGTGCCGGGCGTCACTTTTGCGGCGGACGTGCCGGACGCGTTCGCGCCGCCTCCACCGGGCCGCCCCGCCGACCGCCGCGCCGTTCCCGCCGCGACCGGCGACGCTCTTCGCGCGTCCGGCAGTACACCCGGCGGTGCCTCCATTGCCGTCATGCGTCCCGCTCTTCCCCTATGTCCCATATGAACGGGCGTCCCCACGCCCCGATCACGGCGTCCCCACGCCAGGATCATGCGTCCGTACGTCCCGAAGGCCGCCGTATCAGTTGGTTCCGTC
>NZ_JBEYFC010000132.1:0-20132 GCF_040634175.1 Streptomyces sp. NPDC007162 | reverse complement strand
GCCGGGGAGCCGCGGACAGGGGGATGAGACGCCGGACGTGAAGCCTGTACAGGCGCCTCCCGCGCCGTCGGCGCTCATGGTTTCGACCGCGTACCCGGCCGGGGGAGGTCGACTCGCGCATCCGGCGACCGATCCGGGCGCGGGCGGCTCAGCCGGTGCCGTCGTCGTCCGGTGCCGCCGTATGCGGGCGCAGGAGGAGCAGCGCCACGTCGTCGGCCGGGTCGGAGGCGTGGCCGAGCAGCCGGTCGGCCATGCGGTCCAGATCGGCGGGGTCCGTGCGGGCGACGAGCCGGGCGAGTGCCGCGACCGCGGCGTCCGGATCGAGGCCGGGACGCTCGACGAGCCCGTCCGTGTACAGGACCAGGACACAGCCGGCCGGTAGTCGGTGTTCGGCGGCCGGGTAGTCGGCCTCCCGCTCGATGCCGAGGAGCAGCCCGGCGGGGACCCGCAGCACTTCGGTACGGCCGTCCGGATGCCGGAGCACGGCGGGCGGGTGTCCCGCACTGGCCAGGCAGACCCGTCGGCGGGCGAGGTCCAGGTGTACGTACAGGCAGCTGGCGAACCGGTCGGAGTCGAGGTCGTCGAGCAGCCGGTTGGACGCGCCCAGCACCTCGCCGGGAGCGGCTCCGGCCGCCGCGTGGCCGTGCACGGCCACGCGGACCTGGCCCATCAGCGCGGCCGCGTCGATGTCGTGTCCCTGGACGTCGCCGATCACGGCGGCGGCGCGGTGCTCGTCCAGACGGATCAGGTCGTAGAAGTCGCCGCCCACCTCCAGGCCGTGTCCGGCCGGGCGGTAGCGGGCCACCGCGCTCAGCCCCGGGACCGACGGCAGACGCCGGGGCAGCAGGGCGCCCTGGAGCCGGTGGGCGACGGTGTACTGGGTGTCGTAGAGACGACCGCGTTCGAGGGCCTGGCCCACCAGCCCGACGAGCGCGGTGAGCGCGGCCCGCTCGGAGGGCGGGAAGTGCTGGGGCCGGTCGTAGGCGAGGACCAGGGAACCGACGGCGCGGCCGGAGGCGACCAGCGGCAGGAACGCCCAGGAGACCTTGTCGTCCAGGTGGACGGCGTGCGGGTAGCTCTCCTGGAGCTCCTCGAAGCTCCTGAAGAACTGCGCGCTGCACGAGTCGAGCACGCGCACGGCGGGGGTGTCCTCGCTGAGCG
Source organism: Streptomyces sp. NPDC007162 (assembly GCF_040634175.1). Classification (NCBI taxonomy): domain Bacteria; kingdom Bacillati; phylum Actinomycetota; class Actinomycetes; order Kitasatosporales; family Streptomycetaceae; genus Streptomyces; species Streptomyces sp. NPDC007162. Next base: position 18,971 of record NZ_JBEYFC010000132.1, on the reverse strand, counting down.
GCAGATCGTCGAAGTACGCCATCAGGCCGGGGTCGTAGCCGCGGTGGCCGAGCATTCTGAGCCGGCCGTCACGGGGTGCCATCAGGGCCATCGCGGTGGCGCCGAGCGCGGGCATCAGCTGGTCGGCGGCCTGGTTCACCACGTCCCGGACACCGACGGCCTCGGTGAGGGTGCCGGCCAGGTGCATGAGGTGGTACAGGAGGCTCGCCCGGCCGGGCCCGGCGGCGGTGTCGACGGGGGCGGCCGGCGTCCCGGACGGCGCGCGGAGCGGATCACCGCCGGGATCGGCGCTCAGGATCCGCACGCTGATGCCCGAGGGGTCCGGATAGAGGTCGAACACCAGGAGGGTGCCGGGCGGCCGTGTGGCGCTGAAGGATATGGGCCGTCCGCTCATCACGGCGCGGCGGTAGCGGTCCTCCACGTCGGGCACGTCCATCCACGGCAGCGCCTCCCAGGGCGGGGCACCGATCAGTTCGGCCACGTCCGCCGCGAGCAGCCGGGCCGCCTCCGGCGTGACGAAGGTGAACCGGCCGGTCACGTCCAGCGCGCAGGACCCGCCGGGGAGCCGGTCGATGAACGCGGCCAGTTCGCCCGCCTCGGCGGGCAGTGTGCGCGGATGCGAGGGATGCGGCAGGATGCGCGGCTGCGAGGGCGGACGGTCCCGCTTCCGGTGCGCCCGCGCCAGCAGCCCGCCGAGCCGGCGGCAGCCGGCGTCCACGGCGGCGCGCTCGCCGGCACCGAGCATCGGCGCGTGGCCACCCGGCCACAGCAGCACCAGACCGCCGACCGGCACGCCCCGGTCGACGAGGGGCGCGGCGGCCAGCGCGAACTCGTAGGGCAGCACGAGTGCCGTGCGGGGGTAGCGGCGCGCCATCTCCTCCAGGTCCCCGACCCACACCAGGCGGCCCTCACGGACCGCGTCCGCCACCGCCACCCGGTCGGAGAGGCCGACCCGGGTCCACGGCACGGCCATCTCGCGTGGCGCGCCCGTCAGCGTCATCAGCCACAGCGCGTCACCGCCGTACGGCAGGACGTAGAGCAGCCCTCTGGAGGCCCCGCTCTGCTGGACCACTTCCAGCAGGGCCGCGTCCAGCGTCTCGGTCTCGGTCACGGCGTCGCACCGCGCCGCGTCTCGGCTCACACCGCCTCCCGGAGGGGGGACGGCCGGCCCGTGGGCAGGGCCCGTATCCGCCCGTCCGGCCCCTTCGTATCGGGTACCGGTCAACCACCGGGTTCCCCGAAGCCACCCGCCCACCCGCCCGGGGCCGCGTACGGGTGTCATCCCGGCGTGGCGGGAACTCGGCTGCCATGAACGCCGAGCGAGAGATCCGGGGATCGTACTGGCTGGAAACCGCGCCGGGCGGTGCCCCCGCTCCACCGCCCGCCGGGGACGTCTCCGTCGACGTGGCCGTGGTCGGCGGCGGGATCGCCGGCCTCAGCACCGCCTGGGAGCTGGCCCGCCGGGGCCGTGAGGTGGCCGTACTGGAGGCCGGCCGGATCGCCGCCGGCGTCACCGGCCACACCACCGCCAAGCTGACCGCGCTGCACACGCTGGTCTACGACCACCTGCGCCGCACCCGCGGCCGCGAGGGCGCCCGGCTGTACGCCGAGTCGCAGTCGGCCGCGCTGCGCCGGGCCGCCGAGATCGTCGCCGACCTCGCGATCGACTGCGAGTGGGAGGAAGCGGCGGCCTGCACGTACGCCGAGGCCCCCGAGCATGTCGAGGCCCTGCGCGCGGAGGCCGAGGCGGCACGTGAGGCGGGCCTGCCGGCCGAGTTCGTCACCGGCACCGAGCTGCCCTACCCGGTGGCCGGGGCGGTCCGGGTGACCGGCCAGGCGCAGTTCCATCCCGTGAAGTACCTGCGCGCCCTCACCGACGACCTGGAACGGCACGGCGGCACCGTGTACGAGGGGACCCGTGTCACCGGCCTCACCGAGGGCGAACCCTGCGTCCTGGAGACCGACACCGGCGTGTCGGTGCGGGCGCGCGAGGTGGTCGTCGCCACCCACTACCCGATCTTCGACCGCGCGCTGCTCTTCACCCGGCTCTCGCCGCGCCGCGAGCTGGTCGTCGCCGGCACGATCGACGCGGCCCGTGCGCCCCGCGACATGTACATCACGACCGAGCAGAACACCCGGTCCGTGCGCAGCGCCCCCTACGCCGACGGCACCCGTCTGCTGGTCGTCACCGGCGAGCACTTCACGCCCGGCGCCCCCGGCGCCGCGGACGTCGAGGAACGCTTCGCCCGGCTGACCGCCTGGGCCGAGAGCCGCTTCCCGGGACTGACCCCCACCCACCGCTGGGCCACCCAGGACAACGACTCCACCGACTCCGTCCCCCTGGTCGGGCGCCTCCATCCCGGCAGCCGGCACACCTATGTGGCCACCGGCTTCGGCGGCTGGGGCCTGAGCGGCGGCATCATGGCCGGCCGGCTGATCGCCGACCTCGTCGAGGGCCGGGAACCCGAGTGGGCCGGCCTGTACGACCCCCGCCGGCTGGCCTCCGTGGTCCGCGAGGGCGGGACCTTCCTCAAGAACCAGGCGCACGTGGCCAAGCACTTCGTCGGCGACCGGCTGCCGTCCGTGACCGCGCCCGCGCCCGAGGACCTCGCCCCCGGGGACGGAGCGGTCCTGCGGGTGGGCGGCCACCCGTGCGCCGTCCACCGCGACGACAGCGGCCAACTGCACGCCGTCTCGGCCCGCTGCACCCACCTCGGCTGTCTCGTCGCCTTCAACCGCGCGGAGCGGGCCTGGGAATGCCCCTGCCACGGCTCCCGCTTCGACCCCGACGGCCGCATCCTCCAGGGCCCGGCGGTCCGGCCGCTGGAACCGCGTGAGATCACATCACCCTGACCGTCGTGGGCACCCGGCGGGCCATGCGGGCCGCGCAACCGGGAGGTGCCGGAGTACCGCTTCCAGGTCAGACTGGAGTCGCCGACATCCTGCTGCCCCGCGCCGAGGCCCACCGGATCCCGGTGCGCGACGCGCCCCGGCCGGCGAGGGGGCGACACGTGAAGGAGGGCGAGCCATGACCGACGGCGGCGCGGACGACGCGACCCGCAGGGCACGGCCGGACCGGGGACACGGCAACCAGCTGTCAGGCCCGCAGCCGGACGTGGCGGGCGCGGCCGGCTACCCGGACAGCCCACCGCGCATGGGCTTCTTCACGGACACCACCGTCTGCATCGGCTGCAAGGCGTGCGAGGTGGCCTGCAAGGAGTGGAACGCGGTCCCCGAGGACGGCCTCGAACTGACCGGCATGTCCTACGACAACACCCAGGGGCTGGGCGCCGACACCTGGCGCCACGTGGCCTTCATCGAACAGCGCAAGCCGCTCGCCGTCCAGGAGCCCGGCGTCGCCCACGACGACGTCGACGTGTTCGCCGCCGCCCGCGTCCTCGGCACCTCTGCCTCGTCGCCCGGCCCCGGAGCCACGGCCCCCACCCCCGGCACCGGCACCGCGCCGGCGGGCGCGCCGGCCGGCGAGATCTCCCCGGTGTCCCCGGACGGGCGTACCGAACTGCGCTGGCTGATGGCCTCCGACGTGTGCAAGCACTGCACCCACGCGGCCTGTCTCGACGTCTGCCCCACCGGCTCGCTCTTCCGCACCGAGTTCGGCACGGTCGTCGTCCAGGAGGACATCTGCAACGGCTGCGGCTACTGCGTGCCCGCCTGCCCCTACGGCGTCATCGACCAGCGCGAGGACGACGGACGGGCCTGGAAGTGCACGCTGTGCTACGACCGGCTGGGCGTCGGCATGGAACCGGCCTGTGCGAAGGCGTGCCCGACCGACTCCATCCAGTTCGGGCCCCTGGACGAGCTGCGGGAGCGGGCGGCCGAGCGGGTCGGCCGGCTGCACGCGGCGGGCGTCGCCGACGCCCGGCTGTACGGCGAGGATCCCGGCGACGGGGTCGGCGGCGACGGCGCGTTCTTCCTGCTCCTCGACGAGCCGGAGGTGTACGGCCTGCCCCCGGACCCGGTGGTCACCACCGGGGACCTGCCCGACATGTGGCGGCACGCGGCGCTGGCGGCGGCCACGCTCATGGCGCTCGCCGCCGGCAGTTTCGTGCGCGTCGGCCCGAGGAGGCGGCGATGAGCGGTTCCGATGTGACACGCGACGGCGTCCGGGGGGCGCGGGCCGGCCGCAACGCCGTCACCGGCACGTACGGAAGGCGCCGGAAGGGGAAGAGAGGGACGAAGGGGAAGGGGCGCGGCGAGCGGAGCATGGTGCCGGAGGCCGAGTTCTCGTCGTACTACGGCAAGCCGATCCTGAACAAGCCCACCTGGAAGCCGCTGGACATCGCCGGCTACCTGTACCTGGGCGGGCTCGCGGGCAGTTCCTCGCTGCTGGCCGCCGGCGGGCAGCTCACCGGACGTCCCGCGCTGGCCCGGGCCGCGAAGCTGGCCGCGACGGGCGGGATCTCGCTGTCGCTGGCCGCACTCGTCCACGACCTGGGGCGCCCGGCCCGCTTCCTCAACATGCTGCGCGTCCTGAAGCCGACCTCGCCGATGAGCGTGGGTTCCTGGCTGCTGGCCGGGTACGCCCCGCTGGCCATGGCGGCCGCGGCGAGCGACGTCGCGAACCGGTACCGGCCGGTGGGCGCGGCCGCCACCGCGTCGGCCGCCGTCCTGGGACCGGCGGTCGTCACCTACACCGCCGTGCTGGTCGCGGACACCGCCGTGCCGTCCTGGCACGCGGGCTACCGCGAACTGCCGTTCGTCTTCGCGGGCTCCGGCGCGACCGCGGCGGCCGGGCTGGCGCTGCTGGCGGTGCCGCCCGCGCAGACCGGGCCCGCCCGGCGGCTCGCGACCGTGGGCGCCGCCCTGGAGCTGGGCTGCTTCCAGCTCATGAAGCACCGGATGGGCGGCCTGCTGTCCGAGCCGTACGAACAGGGCCGGGCGCACACCCTGCTGCGTACGTCGGAACTCCTCACGGCGGGTGGCGCGGCCCTCGCGGCCCTCGGCGGCCGACGGCCCCACCGTGCCCTCGCGGCGGTGGCGGGCGCGGCCCTGCTGACCGGCTCGGCGGCGCTGCGCTTCGGCGTGTTCCACGCCGGGGTCGCCTCGGCCGAGGACCCCAAGTACACGGTCGTACCGCAGCGGGAGCGGCTGGACGCGAAGGGGGCGGAAGGATAAGGGGAGGCGACGGGGCGCCCCCACACCTCCCGTACACCAGCCGTCCCCGTTTCGGCCGGACCGCCACGGGTACTCCGGCGGGACGACAGGGCCGGATGCGTGCGGGGAGGTGGTGTCGATGCCCACCAGGAGCCAGGTGCTGCGCATGCCCGCGTCCGGCCTCGACCCCTCCGCACAGCGCCGCCCCGGTACGCCCGGGCAGGCGTCCCAGCACCTGGTGAACCCGCCCGTCGAGAACCCCACCGGCAAGGACGCCGTACGGCGGTGGCTCAAGGACCGGGCCGCCGCCGACACCGCGATGGGCGACGCCCGCCGCGCCCGGGACGCCTGTCCCGAGGGCGAGCGCGCCCCGGGCGACGTGCACGAGCTGACCGACACGCTGACCCGTGACCACGACCGGATCACCGCTCTCGTGAAACAGCTCCAGGCCCTGCCCGGCGCGAAGCAGGGCGGCGCTCCCCGGCACCTCGAACGCCGCGAGTCGATCGTCGACCTGAACGTCCTGGACGACGGCGACCGGGTCGCCGACGAGGCGCTGGCGCAGGAACGCGAGGGCGCCCGCACCCTGACCGCGCTCGGCGCGGCGGCACCCGACAGCGAGGAGTTCGACGACCTCGTCGGACAGCTCGTCGACCAGCTGCGCCGGCACGTGGCCTTCGAGGATGCCGTGTTCGCCCGGCTGCGGGAGAATCTTTCCCGGAAGGACCGGGAGCGGCTCGGCGAGAAGGTCGTGCGCGCCTGGCGGGCCGCACCGACCCGCCCGCACCCGCACGCCCCGCGGCAACCGGCGGCGGCCGTCGCGGGCGCCGGCACCGCGGCGGCCGTGACGGACCGCATCCGGGACACCCTCGGCAGCCGGCCCGCCGACCGCCGGGGCACGGAACGGGAGGACTGAACCATGGGCGTACGCACCTGGATCGACTCCTGGCCGGTCTACCGTCAGCTCACCGGCACCGACCCGCTGGGCCGCGGCGCCGCCGCGAAGAGCGGGCGCAGCGCCCGGCTGACCCCCCGGGTGGCGAGCGCGGACCGCGTGGTGAAGTCGGTCTGCCCCTACTGCGCGGTCGGCTGCGGCCAGAACGTCTACGTCGAGAACGGCAAGGTCACCCAGATCGAGGGCGACCCCGACTCCCCGGTCTCCCGCGGCCGCCTCTGCCCCAAGGGCTCGGCCAGCCTCCAGCTGACCACCGGCGACGCCCGCGAGCACCAGGTCCTCTACCGGCGCCCGCACGGCACCACCTGGGAGCACCTGGACCTCGACACCGCGATGGACATGATCGCCGACCGGGTCATCGAATCCCGCAGGGCCGGCTGGCAGTGGGAGGTCGACGAGACCCGCACCCGCCGCACCCTCGGCGTCGCGAGCCTCGGCGGAGCGACCCTCGACAACGAGGAGAACTACCTCCTGAAGAAGCTGTACACGGCGATCGGCGCGATCCAGATCGAGAACCAGGCGCGTGTTTGACACTCCTCCACCGTTCCCAGTCTGGGAACCTCGTTCGGACGCGGCGGCGCGACCACCTTCCAGCAGGACCTCCAGCACTCGGACTGCATCGTCGTCCAGGGCTCGAACATGGCCGAGTGCCATCCGGTCGGGTTCCAGTGGGTCATGGAGGCGAAGGCCCGCGGCGCCAAGCTGATCCATGTCGACCCGCGGTTCACCCGCACCAGCGCACTGGCCGACCTGCACGTACCGCTGCGCGCGGGCACCGACATCGCCTTCCTCGGCGGGATCATCAACTACGTCCTGGAACAGGAGAAGTACTTCCGGGACTACGTCGTCGCGTACACCAACGCACCCGTGATCCTCAGCGAGGACTTCCGGGACACCGAGGACCTCGACGGCGTCTTCTCCGGCCTCGACACCGACAGCCGCTCCTACGACAACAGCAGCTGGCAGTACGAGGGCATGGAGACGCAGGCCGCGTCCGGTGAGCGCGACCAGGAGTACGACGAGCGCACCGGCGGCGGCAGCTCGGTGAGCGAGGCCGCACGCGGCGAGGCACACGGTTCCGGCGGCGCCGACATCGGCGAGGGCGAACCCGAGCGGGACGAGACGCTCACCCACCCGCGCTGCGTCCTCCAGGTCCTCAAACGGCACTTCGCCCGCTACACACCGGGGACCGTCGAGCAGATCTGCGGCGTCCCGCAGGACGTCTTCCGCCAGGTCTGCGAACTGGTCACCGACAACTCCGGGCGGGAGCGCACGACCGCCTTCGCCTACGCGGTCGGCTGGACCCAGCACACCGTCGGCGTCCAGTACATCCGCGCCGCCGCCATCCTGCAGACCCTGCTCGGCAACATCGGCCGGCCCGGCGGCGGCATCCTCGCGCTGCGCGGCCACGCCTCCATCCAGGGCTCCACCGACATCCCCACCCTGTTCAACCTGCTGCCCGGCTACCTCCCCATGCCGCACGCCCACCAGAACCAGGACCTGGACGCGTACGTGGAGGCGGAGGCCGCCCGCAAGGGCTACTGGGGCAACATGCGCTCCTACCTGGTGAGCCTGCTCAAGGCGTACTGGGGCGACGCGGCCACCCCCGAGAACGACTTCTGCTTCGACTACCTGCCGCGCCTGACCGGCTCCCACTCCACCTACGAGACGACGATGGCCCAGCTGGAGGGCGTCTGCAAGGGCTACTTCGTGCTCGGCGAGAACCCCGCCGTCGGCAACGCCAACACCAAACTGATGCGCCTCGGCATGGCCAACCTGGACTGGCTGGTGGTCCGCGACTTCTCCCTGATCGAGTCGGCCACCTGGTGGCAGGACGGCCCCGAGATCGAGACCGGTGAGCTGCGCACCGAGGACATCCGCACCGAGGTGTTCTTCCTGCCGGCCGCCGCGCACACCGAGAAGGACGGCAGCTTCACCAACACCCAGCGGATGCTCCAGTGGCACCACCAGGCCGTCGAACCGCCGGGGGACTGCCGCAGCGAGCTGTGGTTCGCCTTCCACCTCGGCCGGATCATCCGCGAGAAGCTGGCCGGCTCCACCGACCCCATGGACCAGCCGGTGCTCGACCTGACCTGGGACTACCCGACCAAGGGCGCGCTGGCCGAACCGGAGGCGGAGGCCGTCCTCGCCGAGATCAACGGCTACGACGCCGAGGGCGACCCGCTCGCCTCCTACGAGCAGCTGAACGGCGACGGCTCCACGGCCTGCGGCTGCTGGATCTACTGCGGTGTCTACGCCGACGGCGTCAACCAGGCCGCCCGGCGCAAGCCCGGCAAGGAACAGAACTGGGTCGCGAACGAATGGGCCTGGGCCTGGCCCGCCAACCGCCGCATCCTCTACAACCGCGCCTCCGCCGACCCGGACGGCAGGCCGTGGAGCGAACGCAAGGCACTGGTGTGGTGGGACGAGGAACAGGCGAAGTGGGTCGGCCACGACATCCCCGACTTCGCCGACAACAAGTCCCCGCAGCACCGTCCGCCGCCCGGCGCGACGGCCGCCGAGGCCCTCTCGGGCACCGACCCGTTCATCATGCAGGCCGACGGCAAGGCCTGGCTGTACGTGCCCTCCGGCCTCACCGACGGCCCGCTGCCCACCCACTACGAGCCGCAGGACTCGCCGTTCCCGAACCTGCTCTACCGTCAGCAGCGCAACCCGGTACGGCAGTTGATGCCCCCGCACCCCGACAACCGCTACCAGCCCAGCGGCACCGAGCCCGGCTCCGAGGTCTTCCCGTACGTGGCCACCACCTACCGGCTCACCGAGCACCACACCGCCGGCGGCATGTCCCGGTGGCAGCCCTACCTGGCGGAGCTGCAACCCGAGTTCTTCTGCGAGGTGTCACCCGAACTCGCCGCCGAGCGCGGCCTGGAGCACACCGGCTGGGCGACGATCGTCAGCGCCCGCGGCGTGGTCGAGGCCCGGGTGCTGGTCACCGACCGGATGGCCCCGCTGACCGTGCAGGGCCGCCGGCTCCACCAGGTCGGCCTGCCCTACCACTGGGGCCCCAACGGCTACAGCACCGGGGACGCGGCCAACGAACTGCTGCACCTGTCCCTCGACCCCAACACCCACATCCAGGAGACCAAGGCCTTCGCCGTGGACATCCGCCCCGGCCGCCGTCCGCGCGGCCCGGCCTCCCTGGCACTGGTGCGCTCCTACCGCGCCCGGGCGGGCATCGACGACCACACGGGCACGGAGCCCTGATCACCTGAGGACGAGCGAGTGGTCCCCGCGCGCCACCAGCTCCCCGATCACCGGCGCCCCCGGCACCTCCCCGGCCACCAGCAGCCCGCCGGAGGTCTGGGCGTCGGCCAGCAGCAGCCGGGTGTCGGCGTCGGTGTCCCCGAAGTCGGTGTACGGAGCCACCCACTCCAGGTTGCGCCGGGTGCCGCCGCTGACGTACCCGTCGCGGACCGCCTCCCGGGCACCCTCCAGGCAGGGCACCGCGGCGGTGTCCAGCACGGCCGTCACCCCGGAGGCGCGGGCCAGCTTGTGCAGGTGACCCAGCAGACCGAACCCCGTGACGTCGGTGGCGCAGCTCGCCCCGGCGGCCAGCGCGGCGGCGGAGGCGTCCCGGTTCAGGGCCGTCATGGTCGCGATCGCCTGCTCGAACCGCTCGCCGGTCGCCTTGTGCCGGTTGTTCAGCACGCCCACGCCGAGCGGCTTGGTCAGCGACAGCGGCAGTCCTGGCCGCCCGGTGTCGTTGCGCAGCAGCCGCGCCGGGTCCGCGACCCCGGTGACCGCCATGCCGTACTTCGGCTCGGGGTCGTCCACGCTGTGCCCGCCGCCGACATGGCAGCCCGCCTCGGTCGCCACGTCGAGGCCGCCGCGCAGCACCTCACGGGCCAGCTCGAACGGCAGCCGGTCGCGGGGCCAGCCGAGCAGGTTGACCGCGAGCAGCGGCCGGCCGCCCATCGCGTACACGTCCGACAGCGCGTTGGCGGCGGCGATCCGCCCCCAGTCGTAGGGGTCGTCGACGACCGGCGTGAAGAAGTCGGCGGTGCACACCACAGCCGTCCCCTCCGCTCCGGGCACGGTGACCACGGCCGCGTCGTCGCCGGTGGCGAGGCCGACGAGCAGCGGGCTTTCGGCACCGGTGAGGGAGGGCGCGGTCAGCCCGCTGACGACCTCCTCCAGCTCACCGGGCGGGATCTTGCAGGCGCAGCCGCCGCCGTGGGCGAACTGCGTGAGCCGTACGGACGCCGGGCGGGTCGCTGGTGTCATTCCGCTCTCCTGGGGAACTAGCGTGGCGGTCGGTGGAGGCGTGTGGGTGCCTGGTGGCCCTCCCGGTCTTCAAAACCGAGGTGCCCGAGGATCTCGGGCAGGCGGGTTCGATTCCCGTCCGCCTCCGTCCCCCGCCTGCTGCCGGCAGTGTCGGCGGGTGTCGTCCACGCGCTCCGTGTACCCGCGGGCGTCCAGGTACTCCAGCAACGGCACGGCCACCCGCCGGGTGGTGTCCAGGGCCTGCCGGGCCTCGCTCAGCGTGAACGGCTGGGACAGCCCCGCGAGGACGGCGGCCGCCCGCCCGTCCGCGCCGGGCAGCAGCACGATCCCGTCGGCGATCCGCAGCAGCGCCCCGGCCGCCTCCGCGGCGGCCACCGCCCTGCGGGTGAGACCCAGTTCGGCGAGCCGCCCGGCGTCCGGGGCGCGGAACGGAGTCCGTTCGAGGTCCGCGCGTACGGCGTCCACCGCCTTCTGCACCGGGGGCGGCAAGGGCGGCCGCCGCTGCTCGGCGCCGTACAGGCGGCCCTGGCGCACCATGAGACCCGGGGTCGCGGCGGCGAGCGCGTCGACCAGAGCCCGGTCGGGCAGGTCCAGCAGCCGGCGGGCGGCCTCGGTGGGCAGCCCGGGGTCCAGGGGACGGCCTTCGGCGTGCCGGTCCACGGCCTCGGCCAGGCTCGTGCCCAGCCGCGCCCAGTGGTCCGCGTCGACGAGCCAGTCCCCGGCCACGGGCGCGACCGGCGCCGGGACGCCCATCGCGAGCAGCTCCGGGCGCCGGATCAGCCCGCGCCTGCGCAGCTCGGCCGCCCCGTCCGGGGCGCCGCTCAGGCCGGCCAGTTCCGCCGCCCGCGCCCGCCCCGCGCCCCGCCGGGCCAGCCGCGGCGGCCGGACGTCCAGCACGGTCGCCGCACAGGGCATGCGCCGGCCGCCCGGTTCGCGCAGCACCGCGCGGTCGCCGACGCGCAACGGCAGCTCACGGGCCAGGGCGAGCCGGGCGGTGTCCTCGCCCAGCGGGCGGACGGTCACCGGGACGGCGGCGGTGCCGATGTGCAGGGTCACGCTCCGGGGCAGGTCGGCGACGGCCTCCCCGGCGACCCGGACGTCCACGAGCCCGGTACGCAGCCAGCGCCCCGGCGCCAGCAGCACCTCGCCGCGCCGCAGCTCGCCCACGCCGGGGCCGTGCACGTTGACGGCCACGCGCGCGACCCCGCGCACGGCGGTGCGGTCCTCGTGCAGGGACTGGAGCCCGCGGACCCGCAGCACGGTCCTGCCGTCACCGGTCACCAGCCGGTCCCCGACCCGCAGGGTGCCGGCCCCGAGCGTGCCGGTGACCACCGTGCCGTGCCCCCGTACCGTGAACGCCCGGTCCAGCCAGAGCCGGACGTCCGCAGCGGCGGACGGCACCGGCAGGCGGCCCGCCAACTTCCCCAGTTCGACACGGAGTTCGTCGAGTCCGGCGCCGGTCACCGCGCTCACCGCGACGGCGGGGACCGTGCCGAGCGAGGTGGCCGCCAGCCGCTCGCGGGCATCGGCCAGCACGGGTGCCGGCTCCGCCAGGTCGGCGCGGCTGACGGCGAGGACGGCGTGCCGTACCCCGAGGGCGTCGAGGATCGCCAGGTGCTCCTCGGACTGCGGCTGCCAGCCCTGGTCGGCGGCCACCACGAACAGCACCGCGGGCACCGGGCCGACACCGGCCAGCATCGTCGCCACGAACCTCTCGTGGCCCGGCACGTCCACGAAGGCGAGTTCCTCGCCGTCCGCACCGAGCCGGGTCCACACGAACCCCAGGTCCAGGGTGAGCCCCCGGCGGCGCTCCTCCTCGAACCGGTCCGGTTCCATGCCCGTCAACGCCCGCACCAGGGCGGACTTGCCGTGGTCGACGTGTCCCGCGGTGGCCAGCACCCGCATGACGACGCCCGCCCCCTACCCGTGCGCCGCGGCACGGACCGCCCCGGCCAGCCGGGCGTCGTCCTCGGGAGGCACCGTCCGCAGATCGAGCAGACAGCGCCCCGCCTCCAGCCGCCCGACCACCGGGACCCGCCCGGCCCGCAGCACGGCGGCGAACGGCTCGGGCAACGACAGCGCGGCACTGGGCAGCGTCACCCCGGGCGCCCCGCCCCCGCCGACCGTGGCGGCACTGCCGACGGCCCGTACGTCCATGCCGTCGGCGGCGAGCGAGGCGGCGAGCCGGTCGGCGCGCTCGCGCAGGGCGGTGGGGTCGGCGGTCAGCGCGGCGGCGGTCGGTGTGGGCGGCCCGGTGAGGGTGGCCTCCAGGGCGGCCAGGGTCAGCTTGTCGACGCGCAGGGCGCGGGCGAGCGGATGCCGGGCGAGGGCGCGGACCAGGCCCTCCTCGCCGAGCAGGAGTCCGCACTGCGGGCCGCCGAGCAGCTTGTCGCCGCTCGCCGTGACCAGGGCGGCGCCGGCCCGCAACTGGGTGGCGGCGTCCGGCTCGTCCGGCAGCAGCGGGTGCGGGCCGAGCAGCCCGGAGCCGATGTCGACGACGACCGGGACACCCAGCCCGGTCAGTTCGTCCACCTCCGCCGCCCGGGTGAACCCGGTGATACGGAAGTTGGACGGGTGCACCTTCAGCACGAACCCCGTGTCGGGGCCGACCACGGCGGCGTAGTCGGCGGCGGTGGTGCGGTTGGTGGTGCCCACCTCGCGCAGCCGGGCGCCCGTGGACAGCAGCAGGTCGGGCAGCCGGAACCCGTCGCCGATCTCCACCATCTCGCCGCGGCTGACGACGATCTCCTTGCCGGCGGCGAGCGCGGTCGCGGCCAGCACCAGCGCGGCCGCGCCGTTGTTGACGACATGCACGGCCCCCGCCGCCGGCACCCGGTCGGCCAGCGCCCGCAACGCCGTGCGCCCGCGCCGGGCCCGTACCCCGGTCTCCAGGTCCAGCTCCACATCGGTCGGCCCCGCGGCCCCGGCCACCGCGCGCCGGGCGGCGTCCGACAGCGGCGCCCGGCCCAGGTTGGTGTGCAGGAGCACGCCGGTCGCGTTGATCACCGGGCGCAGCCCGCACGCCGTGTCCGGGAGCAGCGCGAGCGCCTCACCCGCCACGTCCTCGGGCGCCACCAGCCCGGCCCGGGCCCGCTCCTGCGCCTGACGGACGGCGGCCTTGACCACGGGCGCACCGAGCTGCCGGGCCGCCTCGGCCAGCCGCGGCTCCCGCAGCAGGACATCGGTGCGCGGCACCAGCCGGCGCACGTCGGGCCCCGGCAGCCCCGGCTGCACGCCCTTCTCCTCCGCTGCACCCCGCGGACCCATGCGGCTCCCGTCCCTCCGCCCCGCCTGCGACTGCCCGACCACCCCCATCGTCCTCCAGTGCCCCCTACGGACCCCTCGACACGCTGAAAGCCCCCGACGCGGCCCCCCACACCCCGCCGCGAGCCTCGGGCCCGTACACGGCCCGCGACCTCCGCCGCCGCACGCAGAGCGGGCCGCCGGCCGGGGGCGTCACGGACGGCGTGGTGTGGGTGAGTGCTGGGTCGGGCGTGGCTCGGGCGTGGCCCGCGGCCTCCGCCGCCGCCTCAGGACGCACGGGCACGCACGGCGGGCCCCCGGCCCCGGGAAGACCGGCCTCAGCGCCTCACGGATGCCGCGAAGGCGGGCGCGAGCGGCGCGACCGCCGGACCCGTCCACGACAGCAGCCGGGCCGTGAAGCGCAGCCGGAAGCCGCGGTGCGCGAGCCCGGCACCGGCCCCGGTGACGGTTCAGCCGATCGTCCGGACCCCCACGGCCTGCGGGCCCTTGGTGCCCTGGCCGAGTTCGTACTCCACGTTCTGCCCCTCCTCCAGGGTCCGGAAGCCGGTGCCCTGGACCTCCGAGTAGTGCACGAACAGGTCCGCGCTGCCGTCCTGCGGGGTGATGAACCCGTACCCCTTCTCCGCGTTGAACCACTTCACTGTGCCCTGGGCCATCGCTGCTTCCTTCACCTTGCCGCCGCGAACCGATCGTCGTGGACCGCGAGGATGCTCCCCCGGCGCCGGGCCCGGCATTCGCCCGGCGCCCGATCATGACCCCACCGGGTGAACCGGTGCCGTACCGGCCGGGGCACGGGGTCCCGCCCGTGGTCAGCCCGCGGGCAGGTCGGCGAGAAAACGTGCGCCCGGAGCGTGCCCGGGGTCGTGGGACACCTCGCCGCCGACGGCGCGCGCCAACCGCCGCGCCAGCGGCAGCCCGAGGCCCGCGCCGTCGTGCCCGTCGTCGGGATCGGCGCGGCGGCCCGGCTGGAAGAGCTCACCGGTGAATGCCTCCGGCACGCCCGGCCCGTCGTCGGCGACGCCGATCCGTACGCCGCCGGACGTCCGCCGCGCGGTCACGGTCACCGTGGATCCGGCGTAGCGGCCCGCGTTGGCCAGCAGCGGGCTGACGATGCGTTCGAGGAGCGCGGGCGCGACACCCGCCGCCAGCTCCGGATCAGCCGCCTCGACGACGGCCCTGACCCCGGCCCGGACACCGAGGCCCTCGACCAGCCGGGACAGGACGGGCAGCACCGCGGTGGCACCGGGCGTGGTGGCGGCGTCCGGCGCGCCGTCGCGGGCGTCGCTCAGCAGCGTGTCGCAGATGGCGCGCATGGACCGGGCGGCCTCCGCGATCACGTCGTGGGTGGCGCGGGTCTCGGCGTCCGAGCGCGGCCGGGCCCGCCACCAGTCGAGTTCCACGACGATCCGGGTGAGCGGGGTGCGCAGTTCGTGGGACAGCTCCCCGGTCAGCTGCCGCTCGTGCCGCAGCACGGTCCGGACACGGTCCAGCAGGCCGTCCAGGGAGGCGCCCAGCCGGGCGAGTTCGGCCGGCTGGCCGGTGCTGCCGAAACGCTCGTCGGAGCCCGCGGCGCTCCACTCGGTGGCCTGGTCG
Source organism: Streptomyces sp. NPDC007162 (assembly GCF_040634175.1). Taxonomy (NCBI): domain Bacteria; kingdom Bacillati; phylum Actinomycetota; class Actinomycetes; order Kitasatosporales; family Streptomycetaceae; genus Streptomyces; species Streptomyces sp. NPDC007162. Next base: position 3,799 of record NZ_JBEYFC010000132.1, on the reverse strand, counting down.
GTCATGGTGCGCACCGGGCGCAGCGCCCGTCCGACGGCGAGCCGGGTCAGCGCGTAGGTGCAGGTGAGCACGACGGCGTCCAGGACCAGGGAACCCAGCAGCAGGGTCCTGGCCGAGTTGCGGTACGGGGCGAGGTCCAGGGCCGTGACAACCACGGCTGCACCGCCGGGGCCGGACAGGGGCCGGGAGCACATGCGGACGTGCCGGGAACCCTCGGGCCCGGCCGTCGTGCAGAGTGCGCGGCCGTCCGCGGCGAGCCGGCCGGCGGCCCGGGTCAGCGCGCCGTCGGCCGGGGCCGTCGGCGGCTTCTCCAGCAGTCGCGTTCCGGAGTAGATCCAGGCGTTGGCGTCGAGGAGGCCGTCGTTGACGGTCTCCACCACCCGCACCCGCCGGCCGCCGGTGTCGACGGTCGTGGCCACGGCGGCCGCCCGGGTGTGCAGTTCGTCGTCCGCCTGGTGCCGCAGGTGCCGTTCCACCACGACGTTGAACACCACGGTCAGCACGGCCATCAGCAGCGCGGCGGTGGTGAGGGCCACGAGCGAGAGCCGGCCGCGCAGGGTGCGCGGGGCCGGGCGGCGCCAAGAGCGCGTCATGACAGCCGGTGGCCGATCCCGCGGGCCGTGCGCAGGACCAGACGGCTGCCCGCCTCGCGCAGCTTGCGGCGCAGCCTGCTCAGGTACTGGTCCAGGGTGTTGTCGCTGACCTGGGCGCCGTCCGGCCAGGCGGCCCCGATCAGGTTCCGGCGGCTCACGGTGCCGCCGTCCGCCGCCATCAGAGCGGCCAGCAGACGGAACTCCGTCGGGGAGAGACCGCTCTCCACGCCGCCGACCCGCACGCTGTGCCGGGTCGCGTCCAGGACCAGGTCGCCGGTCGCGGCCACGGCGGGCGGTCCGGAGCGTCTGAGCGCGACCCGCAGCCGGGCCACCAGTTCGGCGAGGTGGAACGGTTTGGGCAGGTAGTCGTCGCCCCCGGCGGAGAACCCGGACAGCCGGTCGGTCAGGTGGTGGCGGGCCGTCAGGAAGATGACCGGGGCGCCGAAGCCGTTGCCGCGCAGTGCCTGGCACACGTCCCGGCCGTCGGCGTCCGGCAGCCCGACGTCCAGTACGACCGCGCCGATGCCATCGGCGGCGAGGCGCAGGGCGGTGGCGCCGTCGGGGGCGAGCACGGGCTCGAACCCCTCGTCGGCCAGTCCGCGGCGCAGCACGTCCCGCAACGCGTGATCGTCCTCGACGACCAGGACCTTGTGACGCATCTTCCTCCGTCGGATGCCCCGGCGGGACGGGGGCCTTTCGGGTGGATGTCCGCGCGTGAACGCCGACACGACTACAGGTGTGTAGACGCGACATGCAACTCTAGACGCCGAACGGGTGCATTCCTGTCGCGCTCTCACCGTATGCCTACCTCTACATGATGTAGTTGCCGTTTGGCCGCACGAGGCGAGGGAGGTGGGCGTCATGGCCGACGCCTACGGTGCCGGCGCCGGCGCCAGGGCACGGCTGCGCAGGGTGACGGACCGGGCGACGCCGCCCCCGGCTCCCGGCGGCACCGGTGCCGGGCCCCGGCAGCTGCACCGCGGGATGACCCTGCTGGCGACGATCAGCCTGTTCATCGGAACGCGGGCCGCCTGGACCACCGCCATGACGTCCGCCCCGCCCGTCGCCGCGGTCATCTCCGTCTGCTACGCCTCGATCCTCGTCTGCGGCGTCCTCTGCCTGACGGTCCGCGACCGGCGCTCGCTGATCCGGGTGGACGCCGTCGTCCTCGCCACCGCCGTCGCCCTGGTGACCTGCGGCTACCTGCTCGACCACGCGGGCAGCGACGAGGGCGTGCTGACCGCCCAGGCCGCGAGCGAGATCCTGCGCGGTCACCCGGTCTACGGTCAGCCATGGCCCTGGCTCTTCGGCACCCCGCGGGTCGGGATCACCAAGACCATGTCCGGCGGCGCCGACTACACCTACGGCTACCCGCCGCTCACCGCACTGCTGGCCGCCCCCGTCCACGCCGTCGTCCACTCGACGGCGGCCGCCACCCTGGTCACCACGGCCCTGTTGCTCGCCTCCTCGGTCCTGCTGTGGTTCCTGCTCCCGCCCGTGTGGCGGTCCGCGGCCACCGCCGTCTGCCTGGGCTTCGGCCTCCTGCCCCAGTACGCCTACGACGGCTATCCGGCGGTCACGGCCCTCGCCCTGCTCGTCCCGGCGGTGGTCCGCTGGCCGGACACCGGCACGAGCGGCCGCCTGGGCACCTCCGGCCTCCTGCGGGCGGTCTGCCTGGGCGCCGCCTGCGCCGCGCAGCAGCTCGCCTGGTTCCTCGCCCCGTTCCTGCTGATCGGCCTCTACGCCGTCCGGCGCGGCGAACTCGGCCACCGCCGGGCGCTGGCGGTCACCCTCCGCTACGCGGGCACCGCCGTCCTCGCCTGGGCCACCGTCAACGCGTACTTCGCCGTCCAGGACTTCTCCGGCTGGCTGCACGGCATCCTGCTGCCGCTCGAGCAGAAGGCGATCCTGCACGGCCAGGGTGTGATGGGCATCTCCTACTACTTCACCGCCGGCAGCAGCCGCCTGGACTACTACTCCTACGGCAGCACGCTGTTCCTGCTCGGCCTGCTCGCCGCCACCGTGCTGTTCGTCCGCCGACTGGGCCCCGCCCTCACCGTCCTGCCGTGGACCGCGTTCTACCTGGCCACCCGGTCCCAGGACGGTTACTTCCTGCTGATGACCCCGCTGTGGCTGGCGGCCGCCGCCACGGCGCCGCCCGCCGTGTTCGCCACCGCCTGGCAGCCCGCCCTGCCCCGGGTCGCCGGCCGCCGTGCGCGGGCCGTACTGGCCGCGGCGCTGCTCACGCCGGCCCTGCTGTGCGTGGCGGTCGCCGCCGCCAGCCCGCCGCCCCTGCGGATGAGCCTCGCGGCGCGTGTCGTCACCCGGCACGCGCGGGTGGGCGTCACCGCCATCGACGTCCGCGCCGTCAACAGGACGGGAACCCGGCTCTCCCCGCACTTCGCCAGCCGCACCGGTCAGGGCGCCTCCGACTGGTGGAAGGTCACCGCGGGCCCCGCCACCCTCGGCCCGCACGCCACCGCCGAGTACGTCGTCACCCCGCCGGGCGGCTTCCGCGTCCTGCACCCCCGGACCTACCTCATCGCGGTCACCGGCACCCCGATGACGATCACGACGGCCCGGGTGCCGTCCGCGTCGTCCTCGTGACCACCGGGACGCCCGGCCGTGGGATCCGGGCGCACCTGGCCGGTTCGCCGGCCGCCCCGGTGAGCTCCGGCGAGGGCTCGTCCTACGACAAGTAGGAGGTGGCCGGGTAGCCTGTCCGCAACGACGGTGAGGGAAGGCGGACGGTGGGGTGACGGGCCGAGGAGACGAGGAAGCCCGAGAGGGGTCCGGCAGGCGGGCGCGGGGCGAGCTGGAGAGCGATGTGCTCGCCGCGCTCTGGGCGGCCGACGGTCCGCAGACCGCGCGCCAGGTCCAGGAACGGCTGCCGGGCGACCTCGCGTACACGACCGTCCTGACCATCCTGTCCCGGCTGTACGACAAGAGCATGCTCGTCCGGCACCGCGAGGGCCGCGGTTACGCCTACGAACCGGCCCGCGACGAGGCGTCCCACACCGCCCGGCGCATGCACTCCCTGCTCGCGGGCGGCTCCGACCGCGAGGCGGTGCTGGCCCGTTTCGTCTCGGAACTGTCCGAGCACGACGAGCATCTGCTGCACCAGCTGCTGTCCGGGCCCGCCGACCCGCCCGCCGAGAGCAAGAGCCCGCACGGGAGGCGGTGAGCCGGTGCTGGTCAACGTCTAC